>JBEKQO010000054.1:0-32454 GCA_049519635.1 Terriglobia bacterium
TCGCCCACCCAGGCAAGGGTGACATTGGCCAGCCTGCCTTTGCACTCGAGTAAAGTCAGGAAATCGCCCAGCGCCTGGCAAGGATGCTCAAAATCGGAAAGGCCGTTGATAACGGGTACGGAGGCGTTTTCCGCCAGCTCAATCGCGGTCTGATGGGAATTCACGCGCGCTATGATGGCGTCCACCCAGCGAGAGAGGTTGCGGGCCACATCCTTCACGGCCTCGCGCTTGCCCGGCTCCACTTCTTCCGGACCCAGATACAGCGCCTGTCCGCCCATTTGGCTGATGCCCAGATCAAAGGTCACCCGGCTGCGTAGGCTCGGCCTCTCAAAAATCATCGCCAGCGTCCTGCCCCCCAGCGCACTATGGTAGCGCGCGGGAGTGGCCTTGACTTCATGGGCCAGCTTCAACAGGAAATCAATCTCCGGGGGCGTCAAATCATGCAGGGAAAGTAAATGCCGGTGGGCCAGAGTCGGAGAGGGCAGGCAAGGCACCGCACCTTTCTCTCCTGGGGGGACAATTTTGAGCTTGCGCATAGATCCTCGATGGCCTTTCGGTAGTCTCAAAGCACGAGGCGGGCCATGACGCGACCGATGCGGTGAAGACAAACTAACCCATTTGTTTGGAATAAATTAACAACTCAAGGGCGGAATCAGCGGGCTCGGGCCGGAGGAATTTGGGGATTATCACCCTGTCTGCGGGCAGCCCGGATTTCTCACCACGCTGGAACACTCTGCCTGAACCACCGGAAGGGCGGGCCTTCAGCCCCGCCCTTCCAAATCCATAGGGAGAAATCCGCCCTAGCCCCTCCTTCGACCGCGTCAGTTTCATTGGGAATCAGACTTTTTAACGCTATCGAACTCCATATTGGGTTATAAATAGACAATTCAATGGGAGGTGTAGTTATGATTCTGACTCGCCGTGGGTGTTTGAAAGCGATTAGTCGAGGGCTGGCAGCAGGGGTTGCAGCCGGAAGCGCCAATGGGTTCGCTCTCGGCGCGCGTTCGGAGTCGAAAGCGGACAGCAGCAAGCTGAGCATGCCGGGGCTATATCCCGGACGCGTCTGCGCCATTGAGAATCCCGCTGTGCTCGTGTCCGGCCAGTACCAGGCCGAGCAGGTTCAAAAGATGATGCGGCGGGGCATGATGGAATTGACCGGCGCGGACGGATGGGTGGATGCGTGGCGGCAATTCTTTGAGCCGGGCGACGTGGTGGGGATCAAGGTCAACCCGGTGGGCCAGCCGCTGGTGATTTCGGATGCGACCGTAATGCACGAGATCATAGCGGGCCTGGAAGCCGCGGGAGTCAAACGACAAGACATTGTCGCCTACGACCGTTACCGCAAGCAATTCTACTCAGGCGGATTCGACAAGTGGCTGCCGGAGGGCGTCCGAATCTCCTACGCCACCGATGACGTCGATAACACCCAGCAAAACATCGCAGGTTACGATCCCGATCATTACATGGACATGGCATTGACATTGCCGGGCTTTAGCGTGGATAACCTCACCGCGCGCCGGTCCTATGCGGCCCAGTTCATCACGCGCCAGGTGAACAAGCTTATCAACCTGCCCGTCCTGAAGGATCACCAATCGGCCGGAGTCACGCTGGCGCTCAAGAACCTTTCCCACGGCCTGGTGAACAACGTCAACCGAAGCCACTCCAGTTCCAGCCTGAACGCTTGCAACACTTTCATCCCTGCGGTGGTGGCCCTGCCCGTCATTCGCAATAAAACCGTACTTAATATCCTCGATGGAGTCAAAGGCCTTTATAACGCCGGACCCAGCGGGCGACCCGAATTCGTTTGGGAGCACCACACCCTGTATTTCTCGACAGACCCGGTGGCACTCGACCACATCGGCTGGGAAGTCATTGACGCCAAGCGCGAGTCCGTGGGAATGAAAAAGCTTGTGGAATCACTGCCCGACAAGAACAGCACGTTTGTGCATCGGCAGCCCGAACACGTGGAAATTGCCGGAGCGCTCGGCCTGGGAGTTTGGGACCGCGAGAAAATCGACCTGCGGAAAGTGCAGGTGTAATGACGGCAGGTGTTTGGTGCTGTTGCCAACGTGCGGAATTGAGTTGTCATTTTGAGGAGCCGCAGGCGGTCCTGAGCCTTGCGAAGGAAGAATCTCGCATTGCCTTGAAAAAACTCAGACCAAGATCCTTCGCAAGGCTCAGGATGACAGCACGGGAGGGTTTTCCGCAACCCGTAAAACCCCGCCATTTCGGGCCCCATGTGGCTCATACCTCAGTGATGCCCTTTCCCTCTTCCAATTCAATCTGCATGGTTAGATTCATTAGCGGGGTGACTTCGCGGAATACGGCGAGCATGGATTCCACCAGGTCCACGCCCGTCGCGCTGCGCACATCCTCCTCGGTCATAGGGTAGAAGAGTTGAAATCCCGCCCAGTGATTTTTGGGCGCGGCATCCAGCAGGCGGCGCAGCTTGGCAACACCGGGGAATCCTTCTTTGGAAAATTGCGCGTGCTCCGCTTCCCAGCTACCAGCGAAGAGGCTGAAGCCTTCGCGCAAGATCAGCCGGCGCAGTTCGCGCGCCATCGGACTGCCGGGCCGCAAGCCTTTTATCAGCCGGTGCCAGTCCCAATCGGGGCGCAACTCGCACTCGCGGGCCGATGGGGGAGCCTTTACGTAACCGCGCTCCACCTGCAATCCGCACTTGAAAACCTTCTCCTCTGTCTCCACGGAAATGAAGAACTTGGAACAGCCAAAACTGACGTGCGAGGAAAGCGGTTTGGCCTCGCGGTCGGCGCGCGGCAGGAAGGCAATCCATTGCCAGAAAACGCCACGGCCCCAGCGCTCCGTGACGAATCCTTGCTGGTAGCGCGCTTCCAATGCCAGCTTCAGGATGCGTGTAATGCGCTCATTCTCCTCCAGATTCCCTACGTGAATGCCGCGGCGGAAATCCAGGAATTCGGGCCTGAAACCAATCGCCGCGGTGGGCAGGGGAAAGGATGCATGGCGGGTCGTCTTCATACCGGCTCCTAAGGATAGGGTGAATCGGCCTGATTGTAACAGCGGGCACACGAATTCGCACGCGGCCATTCGCTTACCGCCGCTGGGCAGGGTTAAGACCGGGTTCGAGAATTATTCCGAGGGGAGGGGACGCGCTTGAAACGCGCCAACCGACGTGGCAATAGCGGGAGAAGGCGCAACAGTCGCCGGCTGCCGCGCCCCTTCCGGCTTACATCAGTCCCACTTTGCGCCCTATTGCGGCATCGGGGGCGGAGTCGAGAGGCTATGGAACAGCCAGAAACCCACAATGACCAGCAACAGCACCAGCGAAAGCGTCCCCAGAGTGCGAATCGGGACAGTCAACTTCCGGGTCTTCATCTCAATCATCGTTTGGGCTTGAATGGCCGAATCTTCCTTGGTGTCATCCGTCAAAGGAATCCAATCCGATTCCTGCTTCGTAAGACTCCGGCGGTAAAGGAGTAAGACGGCAAACGAGAGCGTAATCACTCCCCAAACCGAACCCATGGCAAATATAGTATTCATAATTCATCCTCCGGAAAACTCAGACACAGTGTCGCTGAGCGAAAGCTAGTCTTCACCGAAGGACGAAAGCAAGTGGTGTTCCAATCGAGTCAATTCAAAACGATCATAGGGTGTACGCATTGCAATTAACCGCGCAGAAGGAAATCCTCGGACCAAATGTCGTCGCGTCTGAGTCCCGCAATGCGGGTCAATGTCAGTAGCCGGAGGCAAATGCCACAGAACCGGAAGCCGCGAGATAGTTTCGGCCTTGGAGGGGCCGAAACGATGCAGGTTTACCCTGGGGGGTTTGCGAAAGTCGGGTGGGCTCCGCCGAACGCAGGTTGAAACCTGCGGCCGGTCAAGGTTTGCCCCTGCCGCGGCCGGACCAAGAACGGCTACGGACCAAGAACGGCTTGAGTATAAGTTTATGGGGGTGCGCCCCCGCGCCTTAATCCCCTCCTCAGGGAGGGGGGCTTGGACCACGGCTTCACGCTCGGTCAGAGCGTGGCGCGGGGGCGATATCATCCTTCGGGGGGGCGAGGGGGAGATTCATCCATCTCCCCCTTGCGGGTAACTACCTTCGCGACTAATGCACGGCTTCGTCCCGGTGCTCTAGCTTGACCTCCGCACCCGCAGGAGCAGGAGGGTTCACCGACGCGGACGTGGGTTGTTGAGTGACAGACCCGGCTGCTTGCTCCGTGGAGCGGTACTTGGCCTCGCTGACGTAACCATGCACGGAGTCCACGTCAATCCGGTTGATCACCAACTCCAAGGGCTGGGTGTAACCCTGCGGGTGCAAGGTGATCGACTCGTAAAGATTAATGTGCTTGCGCGTGATCTCTTTGTCGTCTACGACCATCACTAAATCGCAGTATTCGTGTTTGGCATCGGCTTTGCGCAGGGCAATGCTGATGGGTCCCGTGTGGTGATAGGTCTTGGATTTTTCAAAGCTAAATTCGTAATAGGTGCGCTCCCCTTTTTTCTCTAAAGCCACTAACTCGCCGTGGTTGCGGGCAATGTCGCCGCCCAATTCCGTCCGCGCTGATTGGAGATTCCCCTCCAAGTCCGATTTGGTTTTGTCCAGGTTGGCTTGGGTATCGGCAATCTGCTTTTGGCTGTCGGCGATCTGCTTTTGGCTGTCGGCCAACTCCTTTTGCTGGTCACCGAGTTGCTGTTGGACTTGCTTCCAACGCGGGTCATCGACGGGCACGCGGCGGGCTGCCGCTTGATGAATGGTATGCCGCGGCACTTCGCTGGTGCGGGGCAGGAATTGCTCATTCTTCACGGTTTCAGCCGGGGCGCGGGCCGCCTCTTCCTGTGCCTGCGCCTGGGCGGCGCTCAAGGCGTTGACTTTGGCGGCCAGGGCATCCTCTTGGCTCTTCGCCTGGGCGAGCGACGCGCGCAAGTCTGCGCGCTCAGACTCCAACTGCTGGGCAGCGTTGTGTTGCAGCCAGCCATAACCCGCAGCAATACCGGCAATGAGCACGAATACGACGATGGCAATCTTCGGTCCCGCTGAAGACGATTCCTGGAATTCCCCCACCTGTGAATATTCCGGGCTCTGAGTAGGCCCGTGCGACTCACCGGGCGGCGTTCGCTCTTCAATCATGCGTCCCTCCCGTTCACGATTTGCCTTGCAGAGATAGGCTGCATTCAAGAAGGCAGATGGAGTGCCAAAAACGCAAAATCATAAGTGCTTTCGTTGGAAGGAATTAGGTGGTGAGGCAAGTATAAGGAGGGTTGCCGCTACGGGCAAAATTTCCAGAGTCGAGAAAATTCTGCAAGGGATGGTGACGCAGGTTGACGAAAACGGACTGCGATCCTGTTCAAGCATTGTCAATCCCTCTGACCGCGGCCCAGCACCCGCTTGGTCCTTCCTTTCGGGGAACGAGACTGAAACCCATACGCTTCAAATAGGGTCACTACCCCTCAAGGTGAATCGAGGAAGCCTCTCGCTTGCCTGCTCGCTAACAGGTGGCGGAACATCGCGCCGCTCGCATCTTCATTCCGCCTCGCCTATCACGGCCCCGGTTTGGGGCTGAATTGCCGGGCCACCGATTTGCGCCCCAGAACGATAAACGAGAGAACACCCAGTGCCGTGCCGTAGGGAAATTCAAGGCAGCCGATCGCCGCGATGACCATGCAGAACGTTCGCGACTTCCGTTGCTTGACGCACCGTGCAGCCCAAAACCTGGCAAATGCCACTCCCGCCCCGACGATGAGGAATACCAACCCGACACCGGCAAAGATCCATCCGATAAAGGCAGGCGGCGGCTGGCCGGTCTGGGCGGAAGCCTGCGCGTGGGATAAAGCTACGCTCATGACGACGCCAAAGAACACATAGAAGAGCCCAAAGAGACAGATAAAGGCCGCGACGCCGGCCGAAATCATGTAGCCCAACGACAAAAGCTTAAGGTGCTCTTCGTCAATGATGGATTGGCGATCAATTTCTTCAGGCATGGACTACCTCCGAACTTTCACTCCCGGTCTATCGTTACTTTTGTCTCCGACGTTTTGACTTTTGCCTTTTAATTTTCCTCTCCTGGTTCTAGGGAGCCCGTCCCCACCGGCCACCGTGTCAAACCATTGAGAGGCACGGTACCAATCATAACTCCCCGAAACAAGAATATTTCGCTCCGCGGTTTGACTCCCGCAACCTGATGACAGCATACACCTGGCCGAATTCGTAGGAAACAACCGGAGAAAGCGAGGCTGTTGTAGAATATTAAGCGCGTTCCCGGTCAGGTTTGCGTCCGACATCCGCGCCTACCCCTGTCGTTTCGGCAATCCCAAGCGGATCGACGAGGTGCGTGAGGCATGCCTGCCGAAACGCTCGGCGGGATGGTTCGCGGGAGGAAAACCTTAGCGGGGATTTCCCCACCATGCAGGAACGCATTGGGGAGACACAGGAATAATATAATCAAGAAGGCCTAGTGTCCTGAGTCAGAAGTCCGTTTAGGAATTCTTCCCGGCTGGTCGCGCATCTTCGAGCCCCGTCAGGGGCGGCATCTAGTAGCCCACGGCGTAAGCCGTGGGCTGAATTCTTAAGCGAACTTCTAACTCGGGACACTAGTAACGGCGGGGCTAAACAGGCTGCGGAAAAACTCTGTGGCGCTTGGCGCTAACACTGTCAGCACCACCCCGGCGCTCGGCGCACCACCCCTCCTCATCTGAGGAGGGGAGCGTTTTCAATAACTCCCCTCCTGATTCAGGAGGGGTGGCGCCTTGGGCGCCGGGGTGGTTGTACGCCGAGAACAGTTTTCCCGCAGCCTGTAATGCCCCGCCCTTCCAGCCTGGGACGAGAAGTCCGTGCTAAGTGGAACCGCATGCTAAATGATTTTCGCCAACTCCTGCGCCAGAACCGCAACTACCGTTACACGTGGATCGGCCAAGTCGTAAGTGAGACTGGCGATCATTTCAACAACATTGCAGTGTTCAGCCTGGCGATGGAGACCACCCATTCCGGGCTGATAGTGACCGGCATCATGCTGTCGCGGGCCATAGCCGTGGTCATGGCGGGACCTCTGGCCGGAGTGATCCTCGACCGCTTTGACCGCAAGCGCATTATGCTGGCGAGCGACTTGATCCGCGCGGTGGTGGCTTTGGCGTTTGTGCTGACGGTCCACCATCATCAGACCTGGCTGCTTTACGGACTGAGCGCGCTGCTGATGTTTGCATCACCTTTCTTCACCAGCGGCCGCACATCGATCCTGCCCTCCATCACCAGCCGGGAGGAACTGCACACCGCCAATTCCCTGACCCAGACCACGCAATGGACCACGCTGACGATTGGCACCATGGTGGCGGGCCTGAGCGCGGCCAGCCTGGGTTACCAGTGGGCCTTCGTGTTAAACTCCCTCTCCTTCTTCGGGTCGGCGGCCTGCATCTGGCAACTGCGCGGCGCGGGCGGCTTTCGGGCGAAACGCGAAGCGCTGACGGAGGAGCAGGTTGTGCGGCCGTGGCACGAGTACAAGGAAGGCCTGCGTTACATGCGCGCGTCTCCGCTCATCCTGGGAATTGCCCTGATCGGCGTGGGCTGGGCCACCGGCGGGGGCGCTGCCCAAATCCTCTTCACCCTGTTTGGTGAGCAGGTTTTCAACCGCGGCCCGGCGGGAATCGGCATCGTTTGGAGCGCCGCGGGAATGGGCCTGCTGGTGGGAGGGGCGGTGGGCCATGCGCTGGGCCGGCGCATCAGTTTCCGCAATTACAAGCGCAGCATTGTCATCTGCTATGTTATCCACGGCGGGGCCTACGTGCTGTTCAGCCAGATGCGGAGCTTTGGCGCCGCCCTGTTTTTCATCGCCCTCTCCCGCGCGGGTGTGGCGGTAAGCTCGGTGCTGAATATCTCGCAATTGCTCCGGCGCGTTCCCGATGAATTCCGGGGCAGGGTGTTTTCAACGGCGGAATCGCTGACCTGGTCTACCATGATGGTTTCCATGACCGCGGCGGGCATCGCTTCCCAGTATCACAGTCCGCGGACCATCGGGTTCGTGGCGGGCATCCTCAGCTCGAGCACGGCAATTTTTTGGGGCTGGGCGAATTGGAAGGGGAGACTTCCTGAGCCTGAGCCCCTGACCGTCGAACCCCCGGAAGTGGAGATTCACGGCGAGCCCACGGTGTAGGAGTGAAGTGGCGAGTGGCTCGTGGTGAGTGGCGAGTTGTTGGTGGTCAGTCGTTAGTGGGCAGTGGTTAGGGACTAGCCCGGATTTCGCACCACGACTCTGGAAGGGCGGAGCTTCAGCCCCGCCCTTCCAGCATCGTCCAAACGTGGTGAGAAGTCCGGACTAGTCACTATCGACTGCCGTTGCCAACTTAATCCCACAGGAGAAATAGATGAGTGAAGCAAAACCGCTTGCCGTGGTAACCGGAGCCTCTAGCGGTATTGGCGCCACTTTCGCGCGGGCGCTGGCGGCGCGGGGTTACGTTCTGGCGCTGGTGGCGCGCCGCCAGGACCGCCTGCAACAGTTGGCTGATCAACTCGGCAACCATTTCCACGTGAATTGCATGACCCTGCGCGCGGACCTGACCCTTGAAGCGGAATTGAGCGGCGTCGAGCAGTTTCTTGCCGGCGCGCCCAACCTCCAGTTGCTGGTGAACAACGCCGGGTTCGGATCCCTGGGACGTTTCTTCGAGGCGCCCATCGAAAGCCAGGACGCCATGCACCGCCTGCACGTGATGGCAACGATGCGCCTTACCCACGCGGCTCTGGGCAACCTGACCGCGCGCAACCAGGGCGCCATCATTAACGTGTCCTCCGTCGCCGCCTACGTCCCACGCCCCGGCAGCACCAGCTATTACGCCACCAAAGCCTGGATCAATTGTTTCACCGAAGGGCTTTACCTGGAGTTGAAGACCGCCGGATCGCGCGTGCGCGTGCAAGCCCTCTGCCCGGGATTCACCGTCACGGAATTTCACGACGTGTTGGGGGTCGACCGGAAATTCATCTCGAGCGCCTGGTGGATGCCCGCCGAGGACGTGGTGGAGGCCTCGTTGCAAGGTCTGGAAAAGGGAAAGCTCTTTGTGGTGCCGGGGTGGCGCTACAAACTGCTCGTATCGCTCCTGCGCCTGCTGCCGCGGGGAGTGGTGCACTTTGCCCTGACCCGAGGGCCCGCCAGCCTGCGGCGCGAGCGGCAGCCTTCCGGAACGCCTCCTGGCTAGGCGGGATTTCTCACCGCGGATCTGGAAGGGCGGGGCTTTACAGGCTGCGGAAAAACCCTACAATGCTGTCATCCTGAGCGCAGCGAAGGATCCCGCTCTGAGTATTTTCAAGGCAATGCGAGATTCTTCGTCGCCGCTGCTCCTCAGAATGACAGTGCCCGCGAGTTTTTCCGCAGCCTGTTTAGCCCCGCCCTTCCGGCAGCGTCCAACCATGGTGAGAAGTCCTGGCTAGGCTTCCCGTTCTCCGTAGCCTCTCATCCAAAAGCTGGAAAACTCGCTATTCGGAGGCCATACCTCACAGCAGGGTGAATGGTGGCAGAAATCTCAGGCGGGCTCCTTCGGCCAGAGGACCTTTTGCCCTGTCTCAATGGCCCGATTTGCATAAATGACGCTGCGCGCGGCGGAAAGACCCAGGCCAAGCGGGGAAGATACGGCTTTACCTTCACGGATGGAGGCGAGGAAGTTAGCCATTTCGCTGTACCCCGGATCGTGCGGCTCCTCATAATCGTAAATACCCATCGAGGCCAGCCAACGCTTGGCATATTTTACCTCGCGGTCCAAGAAAGCATCCGTATCTGATATCTTCTCGGGAAATATAGGGATTCCTTGCTCCGGGGTGGCCGCAATCACTGTTGCCCCGGCCTTCCACTTCTCTTTCGAAGCACCCAGGGTGACTTCCGGGAGCTTCTCGCGAAAGTACAGGCCTTTGCCGGCGCTGATTATGAGTGTTCCCTGGTCGCCCAAAATCTGCTCGTCAAAACCGAAGTGGCCATTGAAAAGAATGGCGGATACCGATAACTTCTCCGCGCCGGGATATTCGAAGATGGCTTGAACGTTGTCGTAGGTCTCCCGGCCATCCTTCCAGTAATCGGTGCCACCCGCGGCAGCCACAGAGACAGGCTCAGCGTCGATGGCCCAATTAGCCACGTCGATCTGGTGGGAGGCAAGCTCGGCGAGCAAGCCTCCGGAGGATTCCCGGTACATCCGCCAATTGATCAGCCGCTCGTCCTTGGCGTCTGGCACCGGCCGGCGCCAGTTATTGTTGAGGTGCCACTGAGTGCGCACGAACAGCACTCTGCCAATAACGCCCTTGCGGACCATTTGCATCGCTACCCTGTAAACAGCACTCGATCGCCACTGCAATCCCACTTGCAGAACCTGCTGGGGGTGGAGGTCCGCTGCCCTGCGGATTTGTTCCCCCTCCGGTTCCTTGAGGAAAAGGCTTGCCTCGACGAAAACGTGCTTCCCTGCTTCCAGCGCCGCGATAACCATAGGCGCATGCAGGTTTTGTGGTGTGCAGATCAGTACCGCATCCATGTCCTTGCAATCCAGGAGTTGCCGATAATCCTGGTGCGTCTGCGGATTAGAGCCAATGGTTTCTACCCCCTTCTTGAGGTTCGGAGGATAAATATCACAGGTGGCAACACACTTCCCCTCCGCCATGGTCGCAAGGAATCTCAGCAGATTACACCCTTGCGCTCCTGTCCCAATCACGCCGTAGCGCACGACGTCGCTAGGGCTTGGGTTGGCGAGTATCGCCGGGCTGGCGGCAGGAGATAGAGCCCATGCGCCAGTAGCAACAGCCGCCGTCTTCAAAAAATCACGCCGTGGGACATTGTATTTGCCGTCCATTTCGCGCTCCTGGGAGTTTCAGTGAGGGTATCACCCGCGCTGAGGAAAAGAGGAGTTCTTTAATAGCTTCCCTCCTGATTCAGGAGGGGTGGCGCCTTGGGCGCCGGGGTGGTTGTCCGCGGAGGGGCGTAATTTTTGTATGCTACCCCGCAGATTCGACCCTTTCAGGGTCGGGTTCGGTTCGGGGTGCTCTTTCCGGGGGCGTTGCCACCGGCTACTGAATAGATCCCCTCCGGGGATCATGGATGGGCAGCCCCGGCGGGTTTTTCCGCAGGTCGTAAAGCCCCGCCCTTCCGGCAGCGCCCAGCCGTGGCGAGAAGTCCGGGCTAGCATCAGCGTGGGGCATTTTGTCGCCTAAACCAGGGAGTTGCATCGATTTCCAATATCATTCGGGGGGGCGCCCTCCAGCATTTCAATTATTTCACCTCATCTCGCGAGAAAAGCGGACGATGGGTACCATAGTTGCTGGCCTTTACCCAGAGGTGCGTGGAATCACGGAAGGGTACGGAATAGTGTTAAGTGGGAGAAGTTCCTTAGCGCGCCACAACCGCCAGAGCTTCAACCCGGGCCGATCTTTTGGCCTCCCCTCCGCGCGCATTCCGTGCAGCCAACCTACAAGCAGGGGGATACTAACATGAGTGAAGAACGCCCAGTGACAGAAACCTTGGTCAGCCGTCGTGACTTTGTCCGCAAGAGCGCCCTCACCGCAGCCGCCTTGGTGGCCGGTGTCAACTCCGCTGGGGCCAGCAACACAACTACCCCAAAGCCTCTCAGCTACAATGAGAATATGGAGTACCGCCCATTGGGCAGGACCGGGTTGATGGTGTCTGCCGTATGCCTTGGTGGGCACTGGAAGCGCGTCAATACGATGCTGAAGACCCCGTTTGATCAGGAAGCTTATTCGGGTGAGGAAATTAACCATGCGGAGTTCATGAAGAACCGCTCAGACGTCATCACCCGGTGCTTGGAAGCGGGGATCAATTATGTTGACGCCTGCAATGGGGCCGAAATCATGGTCTATTCCCATGCCCTCAAGGGGCGGCGCGACAAGATGTATCTGGGCTACTCCTGGCACCTGCGGGAGTCGCGTTATCCGGAATGGCGATCTGCCAAAAAGTTGTTGGAGGGTCTGGATCTGGGGTTGCGCGACGCAAAACTGGATTATGTGGACCTGTGGCGCATCTCTCTGCCCCAGCAACAGATCGGCACGGTCGAGGAGTTGGAACCCATTGAGCACGGCGCAGTGGAGGCCTTGGAAGCGGCCAAGAAGCAAGGAAAGGTCCGCTTTACGGGTATTTCCACCCACAACAGGGTCTGGCTAAAGTCCATGATTCAGGATTATCCGCAGCACATGGAAGTGGTGCTTTTTCCGTACACCGCCAGCACCAAGACCCTGCCCTACGACAGCCTCTTTACGACTGTCAAAAAGAACAACGTGGGGGTTTTCGGGATAAAGCCATTTGCGGATAACAATCTGTTTCAAGGCGATAGCGCCCCTGGCAGTCCGGCCGCCCATGAGGACAATGGCCGGGCCCGCCTGGCCATTCGATATATCTTGAGTAATCCTGCTATTTCGGCGCCCATACCAGGGCTGATCAGCACGGCGCAGGTCGATAATGTGGCCAAGGCTGTCATGGAATGGAAGAAACTGGGCAACAAAGACTTATCCGGTTTGGGCAAAGCGACTGACCAGATGTGGGCCAAGCTTCCCAGTCACTATGAATGGCTGAGGGACTGGCAGCACGTCTAAGCAAGGCTTGAGGAGTCCTGTTCAACTTTAACGATCGATTTTGCCAAAAGTTCTCGTCAGAGAGAACCATGGAGCGCGGCCGCCACTGTGCGGCGGCCGCGCATTGAGCCTCGCCCACTGTTCTCGTTCGCGACCCTCTCCCTGTCTCCCGGTTCAGCGACGGGCGGGTAACAGCACCCATGGCGTAAGCCGCGGAATTCCCTTTACCACTCTATGTCCAAATTTGGTGAACGGCTTACTTCAATCATCGACCTGTCCAACCCTACGGGCGCACGAGCCTTTGCTCGCCACGAATGCTGCAAATAATTCCCCTCCTGATTCAGGAGGGGTGGCGCGCCGAGCGCCGGGGTGGTTATTTCCTAAAGCCGAAAATACTGACTCGCAATCAGCACCACCCCCTACCCCCCTCCTCAACTGAGGAGGGGAGCATTTTCATAACCGGCTTCCCTGCGCACTGCCCTCCTGCGCGCCGCCTTACGCCTGCGCCCTGACTGCTTTTATCCCGTACCGCACTATTGGATGACCCAAGTAAGTCATTCCCAATTTTGTGCGCCGCGTCGAGCGTCGCGATCCACTTCCCGGCGGAACGTTGGACGGAATGTTGTGACCTGTAAAGGAAACCCTAATAAAACCTTGAAAAAGCGGGCGTATATATGGTAAAAGGCTTACGTAACCGTTTAACACATAACGCCTAATTGCAATGAGATCAAGAGCATTATCGTCAAAACGGATTCCGCTGCCGAAGATCCAGGAAAGATCATGAGGCAGACCCCGGGGTTGCGGATTAGGTTAGAAAGCATTATTCGTTCTGCTGGATTTGTCCCGACAAGTATATCCAGTCATGTAATATGGGATCGTACTTTTCAGGACCTTCGGGAAGCCAACGGGCTGTCACGCCGTTCAGGGATCGGAAGGGGAGCGAAATGGCCGGAATGAAGGACGTGGCAAAACAAGCGGGGGTCTCGGTGGCAACCGTTTCGCATGTCATGAACAAGACGCGATACGTTGGGCCCGAGACTCAACAACGCGTTCTGGAAGCTATCCGGGAACTCCGGTATTACAAAGATGCGAGCGCCAGGCAACTCGCGCGTGGCCGCAGCGACGTCTTTGGCCTCATCGTCTCCGACGTGGAGAACCCCTTCTTCCCGGAAATCTTCAAGAGTTTCGAATCGGCCGCCCTGCGGAAGGGTTTCCATGTCCTGCTCTTCAATACCAATTATGAGGTTACACGAAGCGAAAAAGCAATCCGGACATTGATTGAAAACCGGGCACGGGGGGTGGTGATGATGACCTCCGAGTCGATTCCGGAAACGATTCAGGAACTGGAGACACGCGAAATTCCCGCGGTCTTTCTCAATGTCGGCCAAGTGCGGGCTTTTATGAGTAATATTCGAGTGGACTACCGCCAAGGCATCTCGCAAGCAATCGACCATCTCCACAGCCTTGGGCACCGCGCCTTTTCATTGATCGCCGGTCCTTACAATCTTTCCTCGGCGGTAACTCGTCGTGCGGCTTTCATCGACGCGCTGTATCAAAAGGGTCTGCATTTTGAACATATCCACGAAGGAAACCATCGCGCTGATGGCGGGGCCGACGCTGTTACCAAAATGCTCCAGCAGGCACGCTTCCCGACCGCCCTGCTCTGTAGCAACGATCTTACCGCCATCGGCGCAATGAGCGCTCTTCATCACCATGGAGTTCGTATCCCCGAGGATGTGTCGGTGGTGGGATTAGACGACATTACTTTTTCCTCGCACACCTATCCGCCGCTGACCACGATCCGTATCTCACGAGAACGACTGGGGAAACTTGCCTTTGAGGAGTTGGAGAGGATCCTCCGCTCCAAACGGCGGCAAGGAAGAGAGTGCGTTGAACAAACCCAGCTCATCGTTCGTGGTTCAACGGGTCGGGCCCGTCGCCAAGACCTTTCGGTTACGGTCGTGCCTGCCGAAGCGGAGCAGGCATCCTGAAACCGCGGTGAAACCTTTCGGATCCAGCAGGCGCAACCCCGGCTTGTCGTCAATTCGGGCCCTGCGCCGATAGTTTTTTCGCGAGCGCCCGTGCGACAACGCTCTCAGGGACGATAGCAAGTTCCTCGTTGATCTCCTTCCGCGCTTCCGGTGTGTTCCCCTGCCGCAAGTAAATTTGGGCGAGTGCAAAATGGATTCCCGGGCGCTTGGGCTCGGCCGACAGGGCCCGTTGGTAAGCGCTCACTGCCAGGTCTAAATGGCCTTGAAGGCGATAATTCTCACCCAGCGTTTCATATAGGCATGCCGAGTTAGGATCGATCCTCCTGATTTCTCTCAAGCACCATTCCGTCTGGTCTGAATATGCGCGCCCCAACTGGTAGAGAAATTCGGGGTTTTTGGGTTGCAGCGAATACAGGGCTTGGTACTGTTCAACCCGGCCGGCATAGTTGCCGGTTCGCTTGTAGGCGCGTGCCAATTGTACCCGTGCCAGAGGCTCATCGGGCTGGAGCTTCACGGCACGCTCCAGCTCGCGGGCGGCTTCCTCATCCTGGCCCAGGGCAAGGAGACTGGCCCCCAGTAAGGTGCGCGGCGCGGCGTAATCCGGCTGCAAACTGATGGCTTCACGAAATTGCGCAATGGCCCGCTTTTGGTCGCCCCGCATTTGATAAACAATTCCGAGATTGTTGTATACGAAGCTAACCTTTCCTCCCCCACGCAGGACGTGCAGGAACGCTTTCTCCGCTTCGTCAAGCCGTCCAGCCTGTACGGCCGCAACCCCCCCTTCAAACTCAACCTGGAGCGAGGGAGGCAAGCTCTGAGCATGGCCCGAACCCATCTTGCTCAGTAGGCAAACAAGGATAAGAATGGTGACCGGGCCGCATCCTTTCCCGTCATCGCGACGAAAATGGGACAGGGTCGTCAAGGGTGATTCTCCGCTGGGGGATTTCGCGGCGGCTCTTGCCCCAATTCCGGGGCAACCAGAATTAATCCCCTTTGGGTGTCGAGAGTTCTTTCCAGACGCTCCTCATGCTTTTTGGCGAGTTCCTCTTCCTGTTTGAGCGCCTCTTGCGCAAGTTGGGGCTGCCCGAGCTTCTTATAGGCACGGGCCAGGAGTGAGTAGGCCTGCCGCATGTCCGGCTCAATATTCACCGCAGCCTTCAGTTCATCGACGGCGGCCGAAGCCTGGTTGTCCTGCAGGAGGGCATCGCCCAGAGCAAGCCGTGCGGCGGAGGACTGGGGGTCGATGCCGTTGGCTTGGCGAAAGTACGCAATAGCCGTGGGTAAGTCGTGATTGAAAAGCGCGCAGGCCCCGAGGCCGTACACGCCCCCATAATCTTGGCGCGAGATTTTTACGGCACGCTGGTAGTACATGGCCGCTTCGTCAAAGTGAAATGCCTCTCTCTTTAAGTCACCGAGGGCATCAAGAATTTCGCTCGAGGGGGGACCGGTTTTCAAGGCGGCGAGGTACTCCATCTCGGCCTGGGCTTTGTTCTCCTGTGCCTCATACGCTTCGGCCAGAAGCTGATGGACCCGGGAAGAGTCCGGCGCCACACGAACGAGTTCCTGATACTCCAGTTGGGAGAGTAAAGCGGAAGTTCTCCCAAGATAGTAGAGCCCATCAACACTCATCGGGTCCGCCCGAACCACCCGCAACAATTCCGCATAGGCGCCAAGGTAGTTTCCCTGGGCCAATAGAGCGCGGGCAAGCAGGATGCGTGTCGCGGAGTCGTCCGGGTGGGCCTTCAAGTGCTCCCGTGCCAGGGCTGCTGCCTCACCGAAGTCGCCGCGGTAGAGTAATCTGCCGGTCTCTGTCAGCGTCCCCTTGGCTTGAGCCGGCCACAGCCAGGCGAGACTCTGCACCCACACGACGAGCGTGAAGCAAACCACCTTGGAATAGCGCCTTCCATTGACTTGCACGGTCTACCCTTAAAAAGGTCTCACTTCGATTGTGCGCAGGAAATCCTTCTCTCTTTCTTCGCGGACTTCCCTGATTTGGTTGAATCGATCGACCTGCCCCCGCGCGCGGGGGGCCTTGATCCTCCCCTTCGGGAACCGCTTTACATTCTGCATTTTTCCGGACTTCCCGACAATGGCAATCTCCTTACGGTCACAATTCATGCGCCCTCACACCATCCCGTGGAAGCTTCTCACTTCGCAAATGTGTCCCCATGCGCCGCCAGGAAGCTGGCTAACCCGGATTTCTCATCACGACTCTGGAAGGGCGGGGCTTTAGCCCCGCCGTTGCAAGGCCGTCCTGATTATATCCAAGTCCCGCACCCCGCGCAGCTTGCAGCCGCAAGCTGCGCGGGGTGCGGGACGAATAGAGGGTAGGAGCCGCGATTTCGGCGGGGCTGAAGCCCCGCCCTTCCAGTATCGTCCAAACCTGGTGAGAGGTCTGGGCTGAGGCAAAAGCGGCAGCAAGCTGCCGCACTCCAAAGCTTCACACCGCCCATACACGCTGTGTAGAGCGCGGAGCACCGTAATAATCAGACAGGGCTCGTAACGGCCGAGGTAGAACTCCGCCTTCCTGCCCCCGTGGGCATGGTGAGAAACGCGGGCTAAACGGTTCAGTCTTGCATAGGTGGGAGATCTTCAAGGCTCCGCTCGAAGAATCGGCTAAGGCGTAATTCCCCGCGGCGAGGGGCGGCGAATGTATCCCCTGAACTCCTTAGAGCGACCACTACATTGACAACTTGTGACACACATCGCAGGTCGTTTTGGCCTTGTCTGCTCTGTGGCAAGAGATGCAGGTTTTCATCGTGAAGTCTTTTTCCCTGGCCAGGACCTCCCGAGAGCTGACTGGTCCGTGACATTCCTCACATTTGATTTTGGCGTCAAGGTGCGTTTTGTGGCTGAATAGAACAAAGTCCGGAATCGTGTATACCCGGACCCAGGGGATGGGCTTGGCTTCCTTGGCGTATTGAGCGAGGACCTGAACATCGGGGCTGTCGGTCTTGATGGCCTGATGACAATTCATACAGTCAGCGGCTGAGGGAATTTGCTCGAGATCGCCCTTGGGGTCGAGTTTGTGGCATGTGTCGCATCCCAGGCCTACATCGCAATGTTTCTTGTGGTTGAAGGGAATCGGCTGCTCAATGGGTTTAGGGACCACGACCTTTGCTTCGGGCTGTTGACCGTACAAAAATGCCAGCGAAAACTGGAGAAGCAAGCAGATTGCAATTATGGCTCGGATTGTAACCTCGCTATTCGGTCCCTACGCAAATGCCCTGAAGCAGATTTCGGGATGGCGTGATAGGTGGCGCACACAATCCCGAAAAAGGCGCGTTAATTTCCATCGGGTGGCTATCGCCTCCCATCCTCTGCTTTGAGCACGTCCGACAGCCACTCCACCAGCCCCTGCTTGTAGGAAACCCAATCAGGATGGCCCTCCCAGTCTTCCATTCCATGCGGCGCTCCCTCCAGGAGAATTAGTTTGTAGCGAGCGTGGGCTTCTTTCAAGCGCCCTGCGTATTCCAATGTTCCCTTATAAAGCGAATCCTGGGTGCCTTGGATCAGAAGTATTGGCGGCAGTTGGGACGACACATGGGAGATCGGCGAGGCCTCTCGCAGCGCTTCGAGCGAGGGTTTTTCAAACCAGTGCGGAACCCAGTCTTTCCAGGGAGGCTGACTCGCAAACTGCGGGAGGTCATAAACTCCGTAAAAGGAAACCACGGCCTGGACTTCACACCCACTACAAGGTTCGGAAGCAACCTCTGCCACCAGATGCCCGGCTGACGATTCACCCAGGATGGCGATGCGATGGGGATCAACGTGAAACCAAGCGGAATGCGTCCGCACGTAGCCGATGGCGGCGCGCAAGTCATCAAGTTCATCAGAGATGTGAACGTAGGGGGCCAGGCGATAATCGATGGAAAACCAGGCAAACCCCGCGCGCGCCAAGGGCTCTAGCAGTGGGGAAATAGAGGTTACTTTGTCGCCTGTTTCCCAACCTCCGCCGTGGACCATGATGACCCCAGGGAAGGGCCCGAGTCCGCTTGGAATGAACGCGTCCATCAGCAGTGGGCGGCCTCCCGGCCGTGAGTAGGTGATGTCTTTCCAAAGCCCCCGGCGATCATCCCGCAGCCATGCCGTGAATACCTCTTTCCAATCCCAATGGGCCGGATGCCAATGTTCGATCTCGCGGCCCTCGCCAGGCACTGGGAAAAATTGGCAGCCCTGAAATTCTTTACACCATTCCTCGGCAATCTCCGCCGGGCCGGCATCAGCCATACCTTGAATCATCAGGACTCGGGTCTCAGGCGGCAAGCGATTGGGCTTTTCCGCGCCGAACTTGGCTCCAAATGTAACGACTCCCCGTAAACCGCCCTTGGCGGCCAGGTCGACGGCGATTTGAGCTCCCGTATATTCACCCATCAGCGTGATTTCGCTCGACACGTTGAACCGGCCGGGACAACGGATAAAACGAATGGCCTCCGCCACATCCGCCTCAGAATGGTAGTTTACGGAAAACCAGGCGTATCCCGCGCGATCCAAGAGTTCGAACAGGGGAGTGATGTGCGTGCGCTTGTCATCATCATACCCATGGATGATGACCGCGGCCGGGCGTGGCTGACCCTCCGGAGCGTATGCGTCCATGGTGAGGTTATTGCTGTAGGGAACATCCCCGAGCACGCCGGGTAACAGGTAATTGCCTGCGGGGCTGAGTGGAACGGGCGCCGAACATGGAGCGAGGCCCATGGTGAATGCAGCGAATATCAGGGGCAAGCTATTCATCATGCGGCTACCACCGAGGAGGGTGAAACCAGGGATCTCTTAACCCCGGCCTAACCTGACGAAATCTTGCATTCCATCCGAAATCCACCCTGCGATGCGGTCTACGTTTCTTGCTAACGCAGTTACGGGAGGGTATATGCCACCAGGGCATCGCTGAAATGCTTATCGTACTTATTGCCCCCACCGGCAGCGATGACGACGTACTGCTTTCCCGATTTTGGGCCTTGGAAAGTCATCGGATTGGCAAAACCACTCGCAGGAAGCTTGGTAACCCACAGTTCCTTACCTGTATCTCTATCAAAGGCACGAAACCTGCCATCATTCGTCGCACCAATGAATACCAGCCCGCCAGCCGTCACCATGGAACCTCCTATGTTGGGGGCTCCAGTGGGTGGAAGGCCGCGGGCCACCAAGGCGTCTTCTACTCCCAAGGGAACCTGCCACCGGAATTTTCCCGTGTTGAGGTCAATCGCCGTTAGTTGTCCCCACGGCGGTTTCTGGCAGGGGTACCAGTTGGAGTCCCAGAACCAAAGCGCCTTGCCGATGCGGTAGCGGTACGGAAACGAACTGCCCTCAGGAGTCTTTTCCAGGCTACCGAAAACGGCGATGTCCATCGAGTTGACAAAGAGCACGTTGGAACTGGGGTCATACGAAGCGCCTCCCCAGTTTGTGCCCCCGTTATCTCCGGGAAACGAATAGATAAGTTTCGAGTCCCATGGGGTGTAAATGTCCTTTGGGAGGGCGTCTCCCATAATCTGAAGGCATTCGCTGCGAGATTCAGGAGTGACATTGGTAATTTCATCCAGACTCATCGACTGGCGCGCATAAGGCGGAGGCTTCAAGGGAAAGGGCTGGGTTGGCCAAGTCTCTTCGCCCGCGATCTCGCTTGCGGGCACCTTACGCTCTTCAATCGGGAAAAGAGGTTCACCGGTCACCCTATTGAAAAGAAACATCATCCCCATCTTGGTCACTTGCGCAACGCCGGGAACCAATTTTCCGTTTCGCCGGACCGTGACCAGAACCGGTTGCGCCGGCAAATCGTAATCCCAGAGGTCATGATGGACAATTTGGTAGTACCAGACTAATTTCCCTGTATTCGCATCCACCGCCGCAAGGGAATTTCCAAACAGATCTTTTCCTTTCCGATCTCCTCCGTATGGATCATGGGCAGGTGAAGTCAAAGGAAGGAACAAAAGGCCTCGTTCTTTGTCACAACTGAGGGTGGACCACGCGTTCACCCCTGCCCGATCCTGCCACGCATCCTTTTCCCAAGTTTCATTCCCCACTTCTCCAGCGTGCGGAACAACGTGGAAGCGCCAGACCGTCTTCCCGGTATACACGTCGAAGGCCCGCACATCGCCGCTGGGACCACGGGGCTCACCATCTGCGGTGACCGATCCGGTAATGATCAGGTCGTGGTAAATGAGCGGGGGGGATGTCATTCCATTCATCTTCCCTGGATAAGCCGCGCCTGTGTCCCTTGCTAGGTCAACCGTCCCATTTTCTCCAAAGGATTGAATGGGCTTGCCGTCCAGTGCATTGAGGGCAATCAGCCTGCCATCGAGAGTACCAATAATAACCCGCTTCTCCTTGCCCTTTTGCCAGAAAGCGGGGCCGCGGCTGATGAAGAGATTAATAGGCCGGTCTTTATCCAAATCCGGGTCGAACGTCCATAGCGCTTTTCCCGATTCAGGATCGAGAGCAATAACGCGGGAGAAGGGCGTAGTAATGTACATAACGCCATCGACCACCAGAGGTGTGCATTCGAAAGTCGACTTGTAGTTATAGGTTGTCCCATCGCTGACGTCGCCGGTGTGATATGTCCAGGCGACCTTTAAGCCCTTCACGTTTTGCCGGTTGATCTGGGCCAGCGCAGAGTACTTTGTTCCCCCCAGATCGCCCCCATAGTTGGGCCACTCCTGAGCGGTGGCTATTCCGGAGAGACTTATGAGAGCGGCGATGGCGAAAGTAACCGCAAGTCTGCCGCGGAGCAAGCTGAGCGAAGAAAAACTTCCAAGGCGATTCATAGCGATGTCGTCCCCCCGAGTTTGCGAACATACCATATTACACATAATCCCCAGTGCGCCAGATTCATCATGATAATCCAAGTGGACGAACAAGATTCGATAGGATCGGGGCGGGATCGTTTGCGAAGGCCAACTATCCCCACGCCGAGCTACGGTTCAATTGCAGAGCCCCTTTGTGGTTGGGGCTAAAGTCCAAGAAATAGGGGCGAGAGTACCCACGGACGCAAGCTCTCAGGCGCGCCACCAGGCTCTCACCTGGTCCGGAAACAACCGGCGGTGCGCCCCTTGCGAGGGCGCACCGCCGGTTAGAATCTATGTTCCCTGAACTTAGAAAAGGAGTTCCATTCCCACTTGGATGTTGCGGGGAGCTGTAACCGATCCATTCCACATTCCGAAGTTTGGACTTGCCACATCGCTGACAAAGGCGGTCGAGCCAAAGCACTCGTCTACACAATTAAATACGTGAAAGTTAAAAATATTGAAGAACTCACCCCGGAGCTGCAAGGTGAACCTTTCGGTGAGATGAGTGTCCTTGAGCAAACCGAAATCATAGTTGTGATATCCAGGTCCCCGTAGGCTGTTGACCCTAGCCCCTTGGCCGAAATAGAAATTAAAACTACTTGGGGATTCGAAAGCCGCCTTATTGAAGATAGGTTGATTGGGACTATATTTGTCTCCCCCGGATGCCCACGGGTCGGCTCCTGGGATGATGCCCGGAATGCAACCGACATCAAATTGCGCGGGTACATTGCAGACGCTGGAACGGATTATAAAAGGCGTGCCATCGGAAATCCTGAAAATATTGGTCGCTTCCCATCCTCCCACAACTTTGTCCAGAGCACCGCTCTTGCTTAGGTAGCGTTGCCCGCGGCCGAACGGAAGCTTGTAAAGGAGGGAGACGGAGAGAGTCTGCGGCACATTATCGGCGGACAGGGCTTTGTTCCTCTCTCGTTCGTAAGGCGAGATCACCCCCTCGGCCCCCGACCAAGTCTCCGCGGCCGGGGTAACAAAATCCGAGCTCGTCAGAAGTTTGGACAGGGTGTAAGAACCCATCAAGTAGATGTTGTGAGCGAAGCGATTCTCTACTTGCATTTGGAAGGAATGGTAGGTTGAGTTCCCAGCATTCTCATTCATTCCGACGAGGGAACCACAATACTGGGGATACGGCACCAAGGCCTGAGCCACTGTCGGCGAGCACGCTTGCATCTGTGATACCCACCCGGGGTAAGGAACGGCCACGCCGTCCAGACTCGTTTCGCCTACGGTAAAAACGTCATTGAGCTTCTGACCCATGGAGGTTAGGAGGCTCGGGTTCAAGACATTGAGGGGAAGTTCATAGGAGGGTAGCCGCGTCCCCTTATTTCCCACATACGCAGCACTGACATGGAGAGCCTGCGTGACCTGACGCTCAACAGTCAGGTTCCACTGCTGCGCATAGCTTAGACGATTGGCGTTAAATGGTCTATATTCGGGACCGGCCTCACCGTTGTCGAATGAAGGGTCGATGAACGGCGGCTGCGGGAAACCCGTGGGAAATCCCTGGCTAAGAACCATCGCGGCTTGAAGTCCAGCTTCCGAACTCGAAACCGTCGGAGAGGAGTTGAATCCATCCGCGGCCATCCCGCCGGCCCAATTCGGATAGTAAGCCTGGGTGAAGAACATGCCGTAACCACCTCGTACCACGGTATTCGAGCTCAAGGTGTAAGCAAATCCCAGGCGCGGGGCAAAGCCCTTCAGCCACTCGTGCTCAGGGTAGCGCGCGCCAAAGCGGCCGGTTCCGCTTCCTGCGAACGCCAGGTCACCTAGCAATCCTCCGGCCCCAGGGTTGACCCCGTTGGGATCAAAGAAGGAGAAGCGATTGAAGTTTTCGTAGCTGGGGCTGCTCATATCCCAGCGGAGGCCATAGCTGAGGCTCAGCTTAGGTTTGACCTTCCATGTGTCCCCAATATGCAGACCCAGAGAGTGCTGCCGGGCGCTGGGGTCGTCCACGGTATAAATATTGGTGTTGGCGGACGAGACTTGGCCAAGGAGGAAGCTGGCGAAGTCGTTGCCACTCTCGATCCCGGACAGTCCGGTGTTGAGCCGATTAAAACTGAAGCAGCCTGATCCGCAAGCGTTATCCAAGAGGTTGAGCTGGAATCGGCGCATATCCACGCCGAACTTCAGCGTGTGTTTGCCACGCACCCAGGTCATCATGTCATTGAAGGACATGTTAGGTTTGGTGTCCTTAACGACACTGTTGCATCCGAAACCGGTGAAATCCTGAAAACTGATCTGGGGCGGCGCATAGTAATTAGCAACCCCCGCAATCTTAGGTAGGCTGTTGGTGAAAGGTTGGTCCAAACACTGCCCTATGCCACGGTAATCCGAGTACCCAATGTTGAAGTTGTTCAAGAGCGTGGGAGAAAACGTGTGGTCCAAGTTCAACCGGTCCATCGTTGGGCCCACGTAACCCCCATGCGTGATGGTGCTACTGGTCGCTATTTGGAAGGGCAAGGAGTCGGCTGCAAGCTCAACGGGCTGGTGAAAATGGATCTCGAGAGAAATGTGATCTCTGTCTCCGAGGTATTCGTCAAACCGCCCATCGTACGAGACTCGGTTAAACGACGGTGCATAGCCGATATTTAGCGGGAGCCCGACATAATTGTTCTGAGTCCCGGCGAAGGTAGGATTGGGAATGTACTTGACCCATTGGTTTGCCAATGAGCCTGTCAGCCTAGGATCACTGGGACAGATCACGTTGGGTGTGTTTCCATTACATCCCATGAACTGGCTGCGGGTGTAAGGTTCGTTTGTCGGCCCCACCGGAAGACTGGAATTATAGGCAGGGTTCGCCTGGGTCGTCGCCGGATCGTAGACTGGAATCAGGTTCCCGCTGCTATCTGTCCAGTCGGTGAAGTTGCCTTGCCTTTCCAGAACCGACGGGAGGCTTAGGATCGACGATACGGTCCCACCCCTTTCGGTATAGCCCCCGTACGCGAAGAAGAAATACGACTTTCTGTTGCCCCCCCATAACCCTGGGATCTTGGCGGGCCCGCCGATGGTGGCGCCCCAGTCATTCTCAGTATCCACGGGCGTCTGCGGGGCATTGAATGACCGTGCGTTCAGGACGCGGTTGCGCATGAGTTCATGCGCGTTGCCATGAAATTGATTGGTTCCGGATTTCGTCACCGCCGTGATGACCGCGGCTGAGGTGTACCCATATTGCGGTTCGTAATCGGATTTGAGCACGCTGACTTCGTTGACGGACTCAGGGGTGATAGGGTAATCATTGTACATGGCCACCATCCCGCTTTGGCTCTGTACGCCTTCTTGCATTGTTACCCCGTCCAGCACCGCTTCATCGCCGCCTTGCATCCCTCCATTAATCCGGGAGTCGAAGGGGTCTGCACCACCTCCTGTATTGACGCCCGGAAGCAGGATGATGAACGACGCCGCCGAACGCTGATTACCCGAAACGATCAAGGGGAGGTCGGCGATCACTTCCGGGGTTATTGACCCCTTTACCTCTCCGTTGTCGAAGTTGATGGCGGCGGCGGACGCCTTCACCTCTACCGTCTCCACATGGGAGCCCAATTCCATTTTCACGTCTACACGGACAGACTCGTTGAGGTTTACAATGATCTGCTTCTCGACAACGTCGCGAAAGTTCGCAGCCGAAGCATTCAAGGTATAAACGCCCCGTGCCAGATTGCCGAAGAGATAAAGACCGTCTTTACTTGTCGTGAACTTCGCGGTCCACCCGGTGCCGACCGAGGTCAGAGTTACCGCCGCACCAGGTATGGCGGCGCCAGATGGGTCGGTCACCGACCCGTTGACTGAAGCAGTGAAATTTTGCGCCCAGGCGGACAACGGCACAAGTATCGACACCAAGCAAATAACAGCCCAGTAGCTTGTAGGTTTCCTAAGCATTTCCCCTCCGACCGACACGTGGATTGCCCCGACCCGAGAACGTCCAATGCAACGACCAGAAGCTCTAGACCTTAGGGCGAGCAGGAGGCGCCAAGATGGTCATTCGCTATCTGATCGAAAATCTTCCTTTACAGGAAGAAAAAGGTTTACGTAAGCGATTAACTGGATATCATGCGGGCCTGCCCCTGTCAAGAAAAAAATGCGTACCCCCCCTCTCTGCTAGGCCGTGGTATACCCTGTCAGCAGAGCCCCCATCATCTAAAATTTGATAAGTTTTAATAGAAGTTGGCTTGTTGGCGTGTTTCGGTCCAGCCACCAGACCGAGTATTCGCACTTAACCGCGCCGCCTGTCTGCCGGTTGTCGCTAATAGGCCATCCAGCCGCGCTCCGGGCTAAAGTTGGAAATGCCTTTCCCTGTAGCAAGCCGGATCTTATATCTACCTGTATGCCCAATCTTAAAAAATGCCCGCTCGAAGCGTGGTCTTAGTTGGCCCTCACTTGACCTTGGGGAATCCCCCCCCCGGGGTGGGGAGCTTCGCTTGCCGCGGCGGGAACGAAGGAGTGGGGCTGGTCGTTTTAAGCACAAAGGCGGACTCACAAGGTTTGTGACTTTCCAGATCTGTCGCTGGACAGATAGGAAAAGGCTTCTCCACCCGGATAGATCACCGGCCAGGGCCAGCCCTTTTCGAACCCCAGGGGGATGTTCCGTTCCGGTATGTAGAATGTAATGTCAAGCCCGCTCAATTCATAACGTCATTGCTGCAATGCCTTCACAAGGTCCGCGCTGAGAGTCGTTGGGCACCAGTGCTTCTCGATGTAGTCGATCACGAGTTCGGTTCCTTCCGCGTGAGAGACGTAGGGACGGGATTGAGGATTGTACATGGAGTCCGTAAGGTCGCGGACCAGGACGCATGAAATCCCCCAATTGGTCATCTGCTTAATGGCAAAGGTACGATTCAAAATACACATGTTGGCATGGACGCCCATGATGAAGAGATTCTTGATGCCTCGCGCGCGCAAGAGCGAGTAAATCTCCTCACCGTTATCCGAGATCACATCATTCGGCTGCATGGACAATATCGGGTTTTCGCGCGTCCAGGCTTTATGTTCTGTGTCACCAGGTGTCTGGCAACCTCGATCGGAATCATCGATCGGCAATGCCGGTGAAGTTAGGCCCAAGCCGGGCGGAGGAGCCACTTGCGGCATCGTCAACATCGCCTTACGCTGAGGGTAGTCCTGGTAGAAATCCATAGTCTCCGAGGGGGCATGAATAATCAAAATCCCCGCGGCCCGCGCCGCTTGCAGAACGGGTTCCATTTTGTGCGCTAATTGGCCGACCCGCTGATTGGCGTCAGTACACCAATGACGGTCCCACATGTCGCAAATCACGACAGCCGTCTCGCGATTCGAAAAATCACGCTCAATTTGCGCCTTCTGCCAGACGCTACTTCCTTTGAATGCCTGGACCTCCGTCCTGAGCGGCAGGCGGAAATGCCCCTCTGAGGATGAGGGACTGGCGGCCCGGAGCAGCAAATTAAAGCAAAATCCCAGCGCCAGGATCATCGCGACGCCGGCCCCGGCGGTGACCGGCGACAGCTTGAAAGGTGTAATCCCCATCATGGATTGATACCTCCTTCAGGTTTTTCTGGGCTTCCAGACTGATCGTATACTCTTTTACCCGCGGAGAGGGATCGTCGCCGGAAGTGGCAACGCCTCTCCCCGCCCAAAGACTCCCCACACCAAAGGCGCGAGCGCCCAATACTGATATAGCAATCATATTTGGCGTGTCAAGACCTATACCGTCAATGCTGATCACTTTTGTGTTTGCCATCCTAAGTGGAAAGGCGGCGGCAATGTCCACGGTCAAGGGGATCTTTCCCCGACCGGGATGTAACGCCCGGCCCGTGGCGATCAGGGGGGCGACAATGAATGCCCACAGGCCAAGGACCAACCTCGAAGTCAGGAAGGATAAACTCATCAGACGGTTCGAGTTTATGCGAAAAGCTTTGGCCAAGCCAATGCCACATGATTTGCGATTCCAAAACAGGAGGCGCAATAGGCCCAGGCCCGACTTGGCAAATAGTGCGGCCTGTTTTATTGTAGAAGCCTTCTCGCTTGGGCTTAAAAAAGGCAGCGTAAAAGGGAGAGAATTTATCCGGGTTGTCGTTTTCGAGCGGCTGGTCCGTTGAAAGGACATCAGCGTATCTCCCAGCCTCTTAACGTGCAGCACACACCCGGCATTATAGAGACCCGGGATGAGGAAAGGCGCGCGTATCGAGCATCAAACCAGGGATCACTCAACGGATCTGAAGCGGTCCGAACGGGACCCTCGGAATGGAACTACAAGAACCGGTTCCCGCGCTGACCAACATAGGGATAATGGCAATGGGTGGGCGAAAGCGACAAGGAGGGCACGCCGGAGAAATCCGGGGATTTCGCCTCCCGCGAAGGATTTTCACAGGAATGCTACTGGTTCTGGCCATACACGCTGCCCCAGGCTGGGGGAAATCCCCGCCGCAAACCGGGAACTCGCTAGACCCCCAATACGCAGGCAGTCGGTCGTGCATCGAGTGCCACCGCCGACCAGATGGGCCACTCCGTTGACGTAGACTCGGATGTTTACTGCCAGACCGATGTTAGCTCCCGCAAGGAAGCACTGGAGGCACTCAAAGCGGCCTTGAAACGGCGGAGGACGGCAAACCAATCCGCACGGCTGATGTAAATGGAGAACAAATGGAGTACGCTTTTGAAGGACCTTCCCAAGTTTTTAAAAGGATGGAGCGGGAGACGGGAATCGAACCCGCGACATCCAGCTCGGGAAAATGGCCGTCGTTTGATTATCAAGAACTTAGGCGTTTATATTGCCAAATCACGGCTATATAGAATAACGATTTTCTTCCAAGCTGACTCTCCGGGAGATTTTCTCGTCGACGATGATCTTTTTGGCGCCGGAGCCTATCACAATAGCATTATTTGACTCGGCCATTTTGCCCAGGATTGAGAATGTGCGCCTTCCAAGGGCGGCATTCCAACACTGGATGGCGGAAGCGCCAAGAGGCGGGACGGTGAGAGTGTCACTTCTCTTGCGGCTTGAACGCCGAGCGCAGCTTGTCGGCGAATGTCCCGAAGCCCCCGGCGGGAGGAGCATTGCGCTCCGTCCACTCGCGCACTTCCTCGGCCTCGCGCGCTTCCAGGACGGCCTTCGCGCTCAGGCGGATGCGCCGGCCTGACGGATCGACTTCCAGCACGATGACCTCGACGTCCGCCCCGACCGGAAAGGTTCGCTGGATATCACCTTCCTTCGCGATGCCGGTTTCGCTCATGGGGATGACGCCGGTGCGCCCGGGGGCCAGGAAGACAAACACGCCGAACCTCTCGATTCGCTCGACCTTTCCCGTCAGGCGCGCGCCCGGAACGATGCCAGGCCGGGCTCCCGCAGCCCCCTCGACCCGCCCCCAGCCTTCCTGAACCAGCGCCACGCCGATCCGTTTCTGCTCGAGGTCGATCGAGAGAATCTCGAATGTGCCCGTCATCCCGGGAGCGACCTGACCCGACCAGCCTCCCGATCGTCCCGTCGGCACGAACGTGGAAGCATGGGCCAGCGCCTCGACGCCCGGCTCGAGCTCCACGAACGCCCCGAACTGCGCCACGCGCGTGACGCGGCCAGGCCACACTTGGCCTACTTTGTACACTTCGGGCACTCTCGACCATGGGTCAGCAGAGAGCTGCTTCAACCCGAGCGATATCTTCTGCTTTTCCTCGTCCACGCGCAGGACTTTGACCGTGATCTCCTCGCCCGCTTTGACGATCTCCGAAGGGGCCGAAACGCGTGACCACGCCATCTCGGACACGTGGAGCAGCCCTTGGACACCGGCGCCGAGATCAATGAACGCGCCGAACTCGCGGACGGAGGTGACACGGCCGGTCATGACTGCACCGGGGACGATCTTGTCGCGGAGCTTCGAGGCGTTTGCCCGCTGCTCTTCCTCGAGGAGCGCGCGACGGGAGACGACGATGTTCTCGCCGCCTTCCTTGTACTCGATGATGCGGAATTGGTAGACATGCCCTTCGTGTGCCGACGCGTCCGCGCCGCGGAGGTCGATCTGGGAAATCGGGCAGAAGGCGCGACGCCGGCCGATGCGCACCTCGTAGCCGCCCTTGATCTGCCGTTCCACCTTCCCTTCCACCGGCAGGCCGCCTTGAAAGGCAATCTCGAACTGCTGATCGCTCGCGGCCGATCCCCCGAGCCTGCGGGAGAGCGTCAGGCCGCCTGAGGTCGATATCACCATCGCCCGAACGAGATCGCCCAGTTTGACCTCAATCTCGCCCGCGGCGTTCTTCAGTTCGGCGATACCCATTACCGCCTCACCCTTGCGGCCCACGTCGACTAACGCCACCTCGGGGCCGATGGCGACGATCCTGCCCTCAACCAGTTCGCCTTGATCGAGGCGCTTGGCCTGGATCGAAGCCTCGAACATCGCGGCAAAGTCTTCCGCGTGATCACTCACGGCACGCTCCTCGTCATGATTAGGCTTCGCCCGCCGGCACGCATTCCCTCGCGTGTGCACAAACGGACACCCAGCGATTGTACCAGCAGGATCAAATCATAAGAAGAGCGAACTCAGTACCCGCCAGCAGGAACCAAGCCGGTTCCGGCGCCGCATTCGGTATAGCCGGAGCTATTGTGGCTGCCCAGGCCATGCGGCATGTTGTTCGGATTACCCCCCCTCGATGCTCGAACCTACTTCATCACAGGGGCAGTGCTCATCGCCCTTATCGCCGCAGCCACCCCGCTCCCGGCCAAACGGGCGGCGAGTATCGAACCCATACGCGCGCGGCGATCCGAATAAGCCAGCGCCTATCTATGGCATTTTGGATCATCGGAGAATCGTTCATTGTGGGGTTTTTATATCTTCTTTAGCCCGTCGGCCAGGCTCAGACACACTACCGAAGATGATCCAGGGGTAGCCACCAACTCGCGTTTTGTCAACAGATTAATTTTGGACACAGATTAATTTTGGACTTACCCCGTGTCAACGCCGAATATCACGCCACGATCTCCTTAACCACTTGCCCTGTTACATCGGTGAGCCGGTAGTCGCGGCCAGCGTGGCGGAAAGTCAACTTGGTGTGGTCCATTCCCAGCAAGTACAAAAGGGTGGCGTGGAAATCGTGGATATGCACGGGGTCCGACGCGATCTCGATGCCGTAATCGTCGGTTTCTCCGTAAATAATGCCGGCCTTTACCCCGCCCCCCGCAAGCCATGAACTGTATGCCCGCGCGTGGCGCTCGCGACCCTTGGCGTCAGGCTGCGAGGCGAAGGGAGTGCGGCCAAATTCTGTGGTAAACACCACCAGCGTATCCTGAAGCAATCCCGTCGATTTCAAATCCTTCAGCAGCCCGCCAATGGGCTGATCGATATTTTTCGCCAGCGGCACGCAGGTCTGCATATCGGCGTGCGCATCCCAGTTGGTCTTCGAACCTGAATCAATGAGCTCAATAAAGCGCACCCCGCGTTGCGCCAGGCGCCGCGCCACAAGGCATTGCCAGGCAAATCCGCTGGTGCTGCCGCGTTCCAGACCGTAAAGCTTCAGCGTGGCGTCCGATTCCTTCGACAGGTCGAAAGCCTCCGGCGCCTCCTTCTGCATGTGGTAGGCGGTCTCGAACGATTTGACCCGTGCCGCCAGCGCTCCGTCTGATTCGCGTCCGTGCTTATACTCGCGATTGAAGAAGTCGAGCAAGCCCCGTTCCATCTCCTGAATCTCCGGCGAGGGAACCCGCGGGCGTAGGTTGGGTATGGGCTCGGGCCCTGGGACGATGCGCGTGCCCTGGTGGACCGCAGGCAGGAAATCCGATCCCCACACCTGGCTGCCCGCGTAGGGAAGTTGCGGTGCGAGCCCAACGAACGAAGGCAAATTCTGGTTGAATGTGCCCAACCCATAACTCACCCACGAGCCAACACTAGGGACCTGTACGGTGGCGGCCCGCAAAAGCCGGAAGCAGGATAACATGACACAGCGTGAACGGCATTCCGCCGATCGTCCCCCGCTTGACGCCAAAGGGGTAAGCTTGACCTCGCGGTCATCACAGGGTTAAACTCCCACTTGTGTGCGCCTGTAGCTCAGATGGATAGAGCGGTTGCCTCCGGAGCAACAGGCCGGGGGTTCGAATCCCTCCAGGCGTACCAACCAACTCCTTTGGTTCCAATGTCTCTTCTCCACGAAGGCGTCGAAGCCGTGCTCGTCAAGCAAGCCATTCCAGCGCTGGTAAAAGGGGTGGCCGCGGCCCACCGGAAGCGAGGCGCGCGGCACCCAAATCTCTTCTTGCTGTTCCGTCTGCTTGCGAGTTCCCATGGCCATGTCGACATTATATAACCATGCCAGACTATTGCAATATCTTTGTGCGGGCTAGGAGAACACCCATGAAAACCGTTGCCGTGTTTCCTCTCACCCTGATCTTCGCCTGTGCCCTCGCTTCCGCCCAAACGAACGGCGCGAGGACCGTCAAGTACGCTCAGAGCGATATCGTCGAAATCCATGCCAAGCTGCACTTCTCCACCCTGATCGTTCTGCCCTCCGACGAGGACATTCTCGACTTCACTACCCGCGACAAGGACTACTGGATCATCAACGGTTCCCACAACTTGTGCTACCTGCACCCGGCCGCCGCCGCCAGTTTCCCGCCCGGCATAGCCGACGACTTGCATCGCTTTGGAATAAGTCCCTTTCTTTTCATCAACATCTTGGAGAGGAGGGATTAACTCTTTTGTTTTCATGAATATCATGGAGAGGCGAAAAGTGGACATTTTTTCTATATGTGTTTTCAATAACTTGCGGTACTTTCTCCTCAATTCCCACCCTCTTTTTTTCACGACCCTGACCATCACAAAATCAGTTAAACCTTTTAATTTCAATAACATCAATTTCTGCATGGAATTCGCGATTCATCGCTAACCTCTTTCGTTTCTTGTACATCCTGGAGAGCCGTGCCCTCTTTTTCTCCCCTTCCCCCGTATTTTGAGCTAAATATCTTGATTTGAATGAGATAAGGCTTTGTGACATTTTGGCGCTAAACAGCTAACCCATTTTGTTTCTAACACATCTTGGAGAGCCGTGATGATCGAGCCACCCGACCATCGGAGCATTTTCGATTTTTGATTGCCGATTTTCGATTTGAGATTTGCCACATTCGGTCGCCAATTTGCGATCTGAGATTTGTGCTTCAATTCCCCGGACTGCTCTTCACTTGCCACTCGCAACATCTTGGCATCGG
>JBEKQO010000055.1:0-31576 GCA_049519635.1 Terriglobia bacterium
GCGAGACCCCCTCACCCGGCCCGCCCCGGCTGGCGATTACGCCGGATGCGCGCCACCCTCTCCCCCAAAGGGGCGAGGGCAATAAAATCCATCCTCCCCTCGGTGGCCGTGGCGACCGAGGGACCCGGGGGTGAGGGGGTCCTTGCAACATGCCATTGTCAAATCTTATCCGGGACACCACACTAGACTAAGCAATTTCCGGTCTGGCCCCGAAGGGGCCAACCGTGGGTAGCGGCAGGTTTTAACCTGCGGCTCGCAGAACCCCATGGCCCCTTCAACCGCGCCGGGGTTGACCGTGGGAAAGATCGGCCCCTTCCGGGCCGAATTCCTTTCTCGCCTTCGGTTTCCGTAGGTTTCACCTACGGCTACGCACGGTGTCCCGCTGCGCGGGAAGGAAGGCGGCGAATCATTGGGTAGCTTATTCTAGCGCCTATGCCGGGTACGGGGATCATAGGGGATGGGCCCCCTTTCGAAACGCCGGTCATTTCCGGGAAAGCGGGAATCCGGGCCGGACGAGGGTGGAAAATTCAAAATAACAACCTCCGCGCCCGGTAGGGGAACAGGGGTGGGCGGTTGTTACTTAACTCCCAGGACTTCTCTGCGGCCAGAGCGTGTTAGGAAGGTCTTGACGTTACCACCGGGGAAGAGACGTTCCATTTCGCGGTTGGTCAGGGCGGGGTAGGGATAAGGTTTCTGGCTGGTGGGGGTCGATCCGAGCACCGTGAGGCTTTCGAACCACCAACGGGTTTCGGCGCCTGTGGTAATCTGCGGTTCGCGCAGAATTGAGAACAGCACTCCACCCGCCTGAAGGTAGGAATGGAAACGCTCAACCAACGGGGGCAGCACCTCCCGCGGGAGCAAGTCCAGCAAACCCCAGCAGCAAATGGCCGAAAGTGATTCCGGAGGAATCGGGGGGATCTGGGCCAGGAAATCATCAATCAGGAAAACCGGCGTCTTGCCCTGGCGCGACCAGAAGACCGAAGCACTATTCTGGGAGGGGGTAATGAGATCGGAGAGGTAGAGCTTGGCGCCTCGCAACAGCAAGACGTCTAAAGTGGATTGGTGGATGGACCCGCACTCAAAGCAGTGAGGATGGCGCAGGTGTGAGAGATGCTGCCAGAGCCATAGGAGTCCACGGCTGGTGGCCGCCGAGGCGCCAGCCGTCCTGGCTATCTCTTCCTGGCTTTTGCTCAGCGCCATCTCAAGCTGCACGCTTCAGGCAGCCTTGCTCCTTGGGAGGCTGCGGCGACGAGGGAAAAACCGGCTGTGGCCGCTTGCGCCTCTCCCGACCTGCGGCGAGGAATCCAGGTTAGGCGCTGGTCCTTAAGGTGCTTGGGGTGGTGGCATCGCGCGAGGCCTCTTGCCCGTCGTCGCGCGCGATATCAATACTCCCCTTAAAGTACGCGCCCTCTTCAATCGCCACGGTCGCGGCGATAAGATCGCCCACCACGTGTCCAGTGCGGCGGATCTCAATCTTTTCGCGGGCCGCAAGGTTGCCCGTCACCGATCCCAGAATCACGACTTGCCGGGCGCGGATTTCCGCTTTGACGTGGCCTTCCTTACCCACCGTCAGGCAATGGTCCTCGAGATTGATGTTCCCTTCGAATTGCCCTTCGATCAGCAAATCCTCGCCGGAGGATAATTGCCCTTGCGCCACCACCGTGCGGCCCAATAGGGTGTGCGGGCTTCCTGCCGCCGATGGATTTGTCGACTTCGGTGTCGGTTCGCTCATAAAAGTTTCCACTTCCGGAGGCGCCGGCGGGGCCTCCATGGGGCGCAAACTTGTAGGTTGCGCCACTGGCCGAGTTTTTTTCTCCCACCACATAGCAGGGTCGATGGGGCGCTGCCGCTCGCAACTATTCTTGCCTTGCTGCCAGCCACCCTTCAACGGTCCAAATCTTACAACGGCTCGGCGCGGAGTTCAATCGCTGAAATAGCGCCGCGAGAGTTCCCGAAGCCCGAGCACGGCGCCACGGGCTTCCGGATGCGCACAGAAACGCAAATCGTCATTGCTTGGTGAGCGGGAAGGTCTTCTTCTGGATGCCATGGTTGCCGCCGACGGCAAAGGCTGTAATCGACCCTTTCGCCTTCACATTGTCATGGTCGTAGGTGAGGCGCAGATCGTAGCTTCCCGCCAGCAATGGCACCTTTCGGGTACTCCAGAAATTGGTAATAGGCTGGTCCTGCTGGTTGGTGCCCGCCTTAAAAACTTCAACCTTCATATTGTCGGCGACGTCCTTTCCACCGAGCGTGCCGTAGATGAGAACAATCTGCATCGGCGCCGCAAATATGACTTCTGCCTTCCAGAGTTTGCCGGCCACGACGCTTACATTCTTAATCCACCCTTCCGCCTTGCAGGCGTCCCCCTCATTGTAAATGAGGCGGATGTCCCAAATCCCTGGCGCGACGGCGGGCTCGTGAGAAGCCCATTCGGTCAATTCCGGCTTTTGCTCTTCCGGATCAGATCCCGGCTTCCAGACTTCCAAGTGAGTGTTATCACTGACATCGATAGGCCCATCGAGGTCGAGAACCTTCACTCGTACCAAGCCCTTGGTCTTGTCGTCGGCTTCCTTGTCAAGGACCTTGGCTTTTACCTCTTTAACCGCGCCGGCAATAGGATTGTCAACCGCAGCCATATCGGCGTCACGGTCGGCCGGCGCCGGTATGCTCGATATGCCGTCTGGCGGAAGCTCCGGGGGGGGTGGGCCGGCCTCCTTCTTCGTGCAACCGGTGAAAAGCGCCACCGCAAGTAACGAAACGCTGAGAGCCCGCAGAGTAAACTTGTGCACGTGTGTTACCTCCGTTCCGAAAGGATAAGTGGGGGCGTAACGCCACTACAGGCGCGGCGACGAACGGTCAAGACTTAGGGAGGGGAAAGGGAATGATTCCACCCTCACACTTGTTCTACTCACACAAACAATAGAACGTCTTCGGCCTCGCCGGCCTCCAAGCTCTTTCCCGCTGTGATTGATAGGATCTCGCCGCCGCAGCGGCGCATCGCTAGAACGGACACAGTATCTCCCGGCGTGAGCGCCGCGTCAAGCCCCTGTGCCCACGGGCCGCGGTGCTATTTGCCGTGGCACAGCCATCTTGCCCGTGACCGTTCACGGGCGGGAGAAGCCGTGAAAAAATCGGATTTTCAAATTTTGGCATCATGCATTTTCAATGAGTTACATCGTGGATAACAGGCCCAAAATTGATTTTTTCACAGCTTCGGACGCCCGTGCCACTTCCCAATGACACCACGGCCTGACTAGGGAACCCAGACGGTGGGACTTATATCCTGAAGGGGGTATATAATTCAGCCATGCTTGTAGACACTCGCCTGAACTATAACGATTATTGCCTCCTGCCCAACAACGGCAGGCGGTACGAAATTATCGACGGAGAACTGTTCGTGACCCCTTCACCTCGCAGGGCGCACCAAAACGTAGTGACTCAGCTTTCGTATTATCTGGTTGAATTTGTAAAGAGGGAGGAACGAGGACGAGTGTACGTTGCTCCCTTCGACGTGGTCTTCTCTTTCCATGACGTCGTTGAGCCGGATATTCTCTATGTTTCCAAAGAGCGCGCCTCGGTGGTCACGGAGAAGAACGTCCAAGGCGCTCCCGACCTGGTGGTGGAAGTCCTTTCTGCATCTACGGCGGAAATTGATCGCACCACCAAGCTCAAGCTCTATGCGCGTTATGGCGTGCAGGAATATTGGTTGATCGATCCGGAAGAGTGTACCGCGGAAGTCTATCGCCGCGAGGCCCGAGGCTTCGAACGGGTAGCAAGCCTTCAGCCCTCTGACTTACTGACAACACCTTTGCTTCCCGGTTTCTCCGTCCTTTTGAGCAAACTGGCCGAGTAAGACTCCGCTCGCCACTCATCGCCACAAGACGACTGAGGAAAACAAACCATGCGCAAGGCCACTAATCTTTTGCCCCCCGTTCATCCCGGCGAGATCCTTCGCGAGGATTTCATGAAGCCGCTTGGCCTCACCCTCAACCGGTTGGCGCTCGACCTCCACGTGCCGGCAACTCGTGTCGGTGAAATCGTACATGAACGCCGCCGCATTACCGCCGATACCGCCTTGCGCCTGGCGCGCTACTTTAGAACCAACCCAGAGTTCTGGCTGAACCTGCAGAATTTCTTCGACCTCGAAATCGAAAGACGCTCGGGTGCCGTGGTCGAAATTACACGCCACGTGCACCCCGCTCCTGCGCCGGCTTCCTAATCTGAATCTTCCTTGCTCCCAAACCACGTTCAGGTGTAGCGCGACCTGTTTTGTAGGTCCGCGGCTCGTCCCCCATGGGCAAGGAAAAGCCGCGGACCTATAAAACAGGTCCGTGCTACTCGACATGGTAAACGATTTTGCCGCCCACGATGGTCATGAGCACGCGCGCATCTTTGATTTTGGCGGGCGGGATGGTGAAGAGGTCGTCGGAGAGTACCACGACGTCGCCCAGTTTCCCCGGCGCGATGCTCCCTTTCTCGTTTTCCTGGAAGGCGGCGAAGGCGGAGCCCTGCGTATAGGCGCGCAATGCTTCTTCCACGGTCAGTCGCTGTTCGGGGAACCACCCGTCCGGGTGTTTGCCGTCCAGCGTCGCGCGTGTAACCGCCGCGTAGATACCCAGGATGGGGCTGAGCGGCGCCACCGGCCAGTCGGAGCCAAAGGCCACGGGCGTTCCGGCATCGAGCATGGAGCGCCACGCGTAACTCCACCGCGCGCGCTCGTGCCCCAGGCGCTTTTCCGCCCAGCGCCCGTCGTCGATGGCGTGATACGGCTGCATGCTCGCGATGATCCCCATTTTCGCGAAGCGCGCAAAGTCCTGCGGGCGCATGTGCTGGGCGTGCTCGAGGCGAAAGCGATGCGCGGCGGCGTTCGAGCCACCCAGGCGCGCGTACATATCGAGAATTTCCGCGATGGCGCGATCGCCGATGGCATGAATGCAGATTTGGATTTGCGCCTGGTCGGCGCCTCTCGCCAGGACTTCCATTTTCGCGGGCGGGTTCATCAGCGGAAGGGGGATGCCGTGATTGGCCGGGTCGTCGGCGAAAGGCTCAAACATCCACGCGGTCGCCGAGCCCAGTGAGCCATCCGCGAAGGCCTTGACCGCCCCCAGCTTGATGAAATCGTCGCCCATGTTGCGCTCGATGCCCGCGTCGCGCAGCTTTTCCCACCGCGTAATGGGGATGATCTCGTACAAGCGGCAGGTGAGCCAGCCTTCCAGTTCAGCGCGGCGCAAGAGTTGAATTTCGCCGGTGAAACTGCCGTTCCACGAATTCTCATCGACGGTGATGGAATGGATGGAGGTCAGCCCTACCCGCGCGGCTTCCCTCAATGCCGCATGTAGGGCCTCCGTCATATCGGCTTCCGAGGGGCGGGGTATGGCCTTGGCGATTAGATTCTGTGCGGCATCCTTGAAGATTCCCGTGGGCTCGCCCGTGGTGGGGTCGCGTACGATAACGCCGCCCACCGGATCCGGCGTCGCGCGCGTCACTCCTGCCAGCTTGAGGGCGAGCGAATTCGCCAGCACCGCGTGCCCGTCGTAGCGGCTGAGAAAAACTGGATGGTTATCGGTCACGGCATCGATCATCTGGCGGGTGGGCAGTTTGGCGGAGGCCCATGCCTGCTCGTCCCAATCTCCGCCCATCAGCCAGCGCCCGGGCGCCAGCGTCTTGGCCTTTTCGGCGATGCGACGAGTGAATTCTTGCTCGCTGCGTGCATCCTTCAGGTCAACGGAGAGAAGCTGAAAGCCGCCGCCAAGGAAGTGCGCGTGGCTGTCAATCAGCCCCGGCACAGCAAGACGGCCCTTCAGGTCAACGACCTTGGTGTTCCGGCCGGCGTAACTCTGAATTTCGGCGTCGCTACCCACCGCCAGGACGCGGCCATTCGTGATGGCCACGGCCTGGGCGATTTTCGCAGGGGCGGGCTTGACGCCAGGCGGTGATGCGGGCTCTCCCGTCCAGACCTTCCCGTGCAGCAAAACCAAGTCCGCGCCTTGCATGGTTGCACGCCCCGGCTGCGAGGAAGGGATTCCCTCGCCACTCGTTGGTAATGACATAAATATCCCCACGACGAAAATAAATGCTGCCGTCCGCAAAAACAATTTCGCTCCTGTTATCAGGTGTGCAAAGCGACGCCGGGTGGGCCGGCATTCCCTTCGCCCGGAATTATTTCGGATTCAGTTGGCAAAGGCAATGTGGATTTGGGAATCAGAACATCGGGCGATTCCGTAACCCAAGATTAGCGCTTTTTGGAGATGGCGGACTTCAGGATTTTCTGGGTGGTTTCGGCGATGAGGTCGCCCATGCGGGTGGTGGAAGTGGGACGAGCCTTGCCGGGAAGCTCCGCCGTACGCACGCCGCGCTTCAGGATGCGTTCTATCGCCTGCTCGATGGCCGACGCCGCGGTTTCCATGTGCAATGAGTAGCGCAGCATCAAAGCGGCGGAGGCGATGGCGGCGAGAGGATTGGCGCGATTGCGTCCGGCGATATCCGGCGCCGAACCATGAATCGGTTCATACAGGGCAGAGTGTTCGCCCAAGCTCGCCGAGGGCAGCAGGCCAATGGAGCCCGTCAGCATGGCGGCCTCGTCGCTCAGGATGTCGCCAAACATGTTGTTGGTCAGGACCACGTCGAAGCTGGTGGGCCTATCGATCAACTGCATCGCGCAATTGTCCACGTAAAGATGATTGAGCTCGACGTCCGTATAGGAGCGGCCGATGCGGGTTACCACCTCGCGCCACAAGCGGGAAGATTCGAGCACGTTGGCCTTGTCGACGGAGGTCACCTTGTGGCGGCGGAGTCGCGCCAACTGGAAAGCCCGGTGCGCCACACGCTCCACCTCGTGCTCGCGATAGATTTCCGTATTCACGCCGAAGCGCTCGCCGTTCTTGGTAAAGATGCCGCGTGGATTGCCAAAATAGATCCCGCCCATCAGCTCACGCACGATAACGAGGTCGGTTCCCCGCACGCGATCGGGCTTCAGCGCCGAGATGCTGACGAGCGCGTCGATCACCCGCGCGGGCCGCAGATTCACGTAGAGCCCCAGGCGCTGCCGGATTTGCAGCAATCCTTGCTCCGGCCTTAACTCAGGGCGCTTCGTGTCCCACTGCGGGCCGCCGACGGCACCCAACAGAACTGCGTGGGCATTGTTGCAAATGGAAATAGTTTCGGCAGGAAGAGGGGAGGCGGTTTGGTCGAGAGCACAACCTCCAATTAGCCCGCTTTGGAAGCGAAAGGTTGGGCCAACGATAACCTCAATAGCCTTAAGGACTTTCACGGCTTCCGCCGTGACCTCGGGCCCAATCCCGTCTCCCGCCAACACCGCAATCCGATACAAGCTTTGCATATCGTTAATTATCTATATCTTACAGGACTAGGATCGCAAATTGCAAGATTTTATTAGGATTGGCGATAAACGAGGAAACGATGAGGAAATTTGTCCGGCGTGCAACTAAGCCTCTTGTTTTCTGATATTTCTGTTTTGAGGAGAGGCGTCCTGGCACCCGTTTTCTATGGGGGAATCCTTTTTGAAGTAGCGACAATCGTCAATCTTCCAGGCGGCACGATGGCCTCCCGCTAGGCGTCCGTTTATATCGGGGTAACCCCCCCACCCCTACCACCCACAAAACGTGGGGTCCTCTTCACCTTGTGGTTCCCCTCTCCCCAAAGGGCAGAGGAAGGAATTCATATCACCCCCCGATCCCATCTAAAAAGGCCAAGGGAAATTGCTTCAATTAACGCCTCACTCAATAGCCTCCAGGGAAGAACCTGTCCACGGCCTCGTTCTTGTGGACGGAACCGGTGCCCACCGCTGTGGCGTCCTCCAAGCGTTTCATTTCGTAAGCGGCCTTGTTGGTGGCCTGCAGGTAGGAGCGCGCCGCGGCTTCGACGATACTGTGGCTGGTACACTTTCCGCCGAACTCGCGCCCTTCGAAGCTCGCGCGGATGGTGACTTCCGCCCTGCCGTCCGTACCCGGGCCCACAGTGTGCACGGCGAAGTCGGCAATTATTCCCGACATGCCGGTAATGCGATCGATGGCGCGGAAGGCTGCATCACACGGACCTTCCCCGGTGGCCGAATCGTGAGAGGTTTCGCCGTCTTTTTCGAGCTCCACGGTGGCGGTGGAGCGTCCATCGTTGGAGGAAACGCTTTGGAACAGTTTAATCGAAAATATTTCGGGGATATGCTGGAATCCCTCATTCATGATGCCCAGCAGATCTTCATCGTAAATGTTCTTCTTGCGATCCGCCAGTTGGGTGAAGAGCGCATAAGCGCGTTCAATTTCCGGCTTGGTTAATTGATATCCCAACTCCTCGTAGCGCTTGGCAAGGGCATGCCGGCCGGAGTGTTTCCCCAGGACGATGGAGTTTGACGGCATGCCCACCGTCTGCGGAGTAATAATCTCGTAAGTGATGGCGTTTTTGAGGACGCCATCCTGGTGGATGCCCGCTTCGTGCGCGAAAGCATTGCGGCCCACGATGGCTTTGTTGCGTTGCACGGCCATGCCCGTCAAGCGGGTCAGGAGCCGGCTGGATGCGTAGAGTTCTTCATTGCGAATATCCGTGAAGACGGGCAGCGAGTCGGGCCGCACATGGATGGTCATCACCACTTCTTCCAGCGCGGCATTGCCCGCGCGTTCGCCGATGCCGTTAATGGTGCATTCCACCTGGCGCGCGCCGCCGCGGATTCCCGCCAGCGTATTGGCCACCGCCATGCCCAAGTCGTCGTGCGTGTGGGTGCTCAGGATGACGTGGTCCATGCCCGGCACGCGCGTCTGCACTTCGCGGAACATTTGTTCGTAATCCGGCTCCAGACAGAACCCCACCGTGTCGGGCAGATTTAGCACGGTGGCGCCGGCCTCGACGGCCGCGTGGCAGCACTCGATCAAGTAGCTGCGGTCCGTGCGTCCCGCATCCTCGGGAGAGAACTCCACGTCCTGGCACTTTGACTTGGCGTGTCCTACTGCCCAACTGATCATCTTCAGGATTTCCTCGCGCGTCTTGTGCAGCTTGTATTGAAGATGAATGTCGGAGGTGGCGAGAAAGGTGTGGATGCGCGGCCGCGCGGCGTCTTTCAACGCATCCCAGGCGCGGTCGATATCAAGCTGGTTGGCCCGCGCCAATGCGGCGACAATGGGCCGCTGGATTTCTGCCGCAATGGCCTTCACCGCTTCAAAGTCCCCCTGCGAGGCAATGGGGAATCCCGCTTCCAGGATGTCAACGCCCAGACGGTCAAGCTGGTGGGCCATCTCGATTTTCTCCGGCAGGTTCATGCTACAGCCGGGGGATTGCTCGCCGTCGCGCAGCGTGGTGTCAAATATGAAGACCTTATCCGGCATTTCGCCTCCTGAGCGCAGGGGTGAGGGAAAGGCCATTGTGGATAAACCACAAATGCCCAAGACAAACCAACCATGCCCACCCGCCCGCGGCCCTCCACGGAGCCTCCATTTTCCGACCGGTCGGTAGGCTGCGTCAAGGTAAAATTTCTCCCCTGCAACTTCCGCCTCACTTCCCCCACAGGCCTGCTCGCCTGCCACCGCATGGGGCCATATCAAGCCATTTAAGAATGTAACTTTGGCAGGGCCGAGCGACAGGCAGGGCCGGGCAAGTGCTGGCCCGTGGGCTGGCGGGTGTATAATCCGTCCCGTCTCTCGAGGTACTAAAATGCCCACCGATTCAATTGGGTCGCTTGCGCCGCAACGGAGACCGATCGGCTCCCGATTCCTTCTGATATTTTTAAGAGCTATTCAGTTGATCTGGACCCTGTGCATTATGCTTATAATTGGCGGCTTTGTCGACCCTCGCCCAGGTACCTTCGATAGGGTCATATTTGCCTCCTCGACAGTTCTGCTCTCGCTTGGATTCCACTGGACGGCGGCGGGATATGCTGAAGAGAGCGGTTTGACCGTAACGCGTTACTTCAAACAACACTTCATCCCCTGCGATCATATCCGGAACGCCACTTGGGGCGGTTGGGACTTCGCCAAGTTGGTGGTGACGACCGAACACTCAATCGAAGGAAGCACGCGGCTGGATTTCGCGTACTGGGGTGGGAGCTGGCAAGCCTTCCGCCGCACGTGGATTCCCGAGAATGTCAAATGGGTAGTTGATCACGTGAATGCGCATCGGCAAATCGTAAAAGCTGTCAAACCTGCGGGTTGATTTCAATCATTCAATTTTGCTCCCTCAGGATTCCCGCTTCACAACTTACCGTCGCGTCCCAATCGCGCATATAATGTTTGGTTTGAATCTTACCCGGGTCGAAGTCCGCAGTGAATAGCCACGAACCACTACTCACTAGCCACTGCTCTTAAAAGGAGACGCAATCATGTTTAAGCTTGTGTTGTTGCGGCACGGAGAGAGTATTTGGAACAAGGAAAATCTTTTTACCGGTTGGACGGACGTAGGACTCAGCGAAAAGGGCCTTCAGGAAGCTGTCGATGGAGGCCGGCAGCTTCGCAAAGACGGCTTCGTGTTCGAGGTGGCCTATACATCGGTGCTGAAGCGCGCCATCAAGACGCTATGGGTGGCGCTGGAAGAAATGGACCAGATGTACATCCCGATCCACAACACCTGGCGATTGAATGAGCGCCACTACGGCGCGCTGCAAGGGTTGAACAAGGCGCAAACCGCCGAGAAGTACGGGGAGGCACAGGTGAAAATCTGGCGTCGAAGTTATGACATCCAGCCGCCGGCGCTGACGCCTGATGACGACCGCTACCCGGGCAAGGACCCCCGGTACGCGGGCTTGAGTGCGGGCGATTTGCCACTGAGCGAATGCCTTAAAGACACCGTGGCGCGCACCCTGCCTTACTGGCATGAGACCATCGCACCCGTGGTGCGTGCGGGCAAGCGGGTCATCATTGCCGCTCATGGCAACAGCCTGCGGGGGCTGGTAAAGTATCTGGATAACGTATCGGAAGCGGAGATTGTGGGATTGAATATTCCTACGGGAATTCCCCTGGTCTACGAGTTGGACGATGATCTGAAACCCCTACGACACTACTACCTGGGTGACCCCGAGGCCGTCGCCCGGGCCGCGCAGGCGGTCGCCGACCAGGCGAAGCGCAAGAGCTGATAAAACGGCGGATTGAGGAGATAGGTCCCCGCTTGCTTGCCGCGGCGGATTCCGTATTCTGGATTCCGCATTCCGAATGGGGGGAACGGAATGAAGTACCAGCGCTTCGAGCAATTGCCCGTGTGGCAGGCGGCGATTGATCTCGCCGTTCGCACCTATGAGATGACCGAGGCGCCGGAATTCAGGAGACGCTACAGCTTGCGGGACCAGCTCGAGCGGGCGGCGGTCTCTGTTTCCAACAACATCGACGAAGGGTTTGATCGAGGGACGAATCCCGATTTGCTGACGTTTCTTTATATTGCCCGTGACTCAACCGGGGAAGTCCGTTCGATGCTGTGCATGCTGGAGATGATGACGGCGTTCCGGAATCTCCCCAAAGCATGCGTACCGCGCACGCGTCGTCCAGAGCTGACAGCCGACAGCCCATAGCATATAGTTGACGGCGGTCGAGCAAGATTTGCAAGGGATCGAGGATTTCTGAGCGGGCAGCAGCAGGCAATTCGCGAACTGTCCCGCCTCCCCGCGGGCGGCCCTTAATTCATCTTGACGCGTTTGGCGTCGCTGGCAGGATTCAACTCAAAAGTAGAGCCGGGCAGGATCCGATTCACCTTCACGCCGGAGTAATGCGCGATCAGGTAATCGCCACCGCTTTGGAAGAATTTCTGCTGCGTGGGGAGCCAGGATTCTTCGCTCACCCACAATTGGATCTTGGTAAACTGCGCGGCGACGTTTGCCTTGCGCGGCACGAGTTCCAGCAGCACGGTGGTATCGCCTTCCATATCTTCTTCCTTAAGATACTTCACATCGTAGGCTTTCTTCAGTTCGCCGGTATCCGTACCGAAACCCAAGAGGAGGAACTGCTGCACCAGATCGCTTTTTTGTTCCAGGTCGTATTCCTGAATCTGGTTGATCTTGGGAAGATAGTATTCGCCCCTGTTCTTCTTGACGAGAAGGATCTTGTGGTCGGGTTTTTGGAATTCAATGCGAATCTCCGTCGTCTTGCCTCGGCGGAAAAAGAACTGGCCCGACTCCGTTGACTTGTCGTCAACCAGCACGGTGACCTTGGTGTACTCCAGGTTGGCGGAGACGGTTTTCAGGCGCTTGGACGCCTCATTCATGTCCGAAAGAATTTCTGTGAGATCTGTCGGGTGCTTGCCCTTGCGGGCACTGGCGGGAGGGATCAGCGCCCACGCCAAGGCGCCCGCCAATAGCACTCGCATCCAAGTCTTAAAGGAATCTCGCATAATATTACAAACCACTTCCCGACGCTTCCGGCAGCGAAACAAAATCCCGACAACGGCTGAGTTATTCCTCCACCATCACAGTATAGCCCAGGATGACCTGATGGCGGTCCCGCACAGCATCGACGGATTTAACGGTAAAGGCTTTTTGAAGGTGTTGCTTGAGGATGATGGGAATGGCGTCCTCAGGTTTCTGATCGAGCGATTCCACCAATCGGGCATCCACCAGGTAGCGAACTTCCTTATTGACGCGGCCCATCTCTATGATGCCTTGCTGATGGCGCAAGTCCGTCATTTGCAAAGTGGGACGATCGTTGAACCATGCTCGCGGGGAGAGAAAGATGAATGACAGGATGGCCAAGCATATCAGGTCGTACTGCCAACTGCCGCGCTCATAGGCCCAGAAGATGCTACGCGTGACCACGAGTTTAATGCCGGCTCCCACTTTGCGCAGGATGGACGGACCCTGGGGAGCCGGCGCGTGCGAAAGAGCGTGTTCGTGGACATCAGTCGTCGGGGCCATAGTTCGTATTCTGGAAAAATAGCCAGAAATGCGGCAAGAATCAATCTGAAATAATTCGCCCGTCCCGCATGCGGATGATCCGGTCGGCGACGCCGGCGGCCTCAGGGTTGTGCGTGATCATCAGGGTGGTCTGGCGGAAGGTCCGGTTGAGTTCGCGCATCATATCGAGCACTGCCTGGGAGTTCTCTGTATCCAGGTTGCCCGTAGGTTCGTCGGCCAGCAGGATTTTGGGTTCACAAATAACTGCGCGGGCAATCGCCACGCGCTGCTGCTCGCCGCCCGAAAGCGCAAAGGGGCGATGATTTAGTTTGTCCTCAATTCCCAACATGCGGGTAACGGTCTCGAAACGATGAGGGTTGAACCCGTTGCCTTGAATATCCTGGGCGATAGCAATGTTGTCGCGCGCCGAAAGTGTGGGTAACAGGTTGAAGCGCTGAAAGACGAACCCAATCTTATGGCGGCGGAAGCGCGTACGGTCGGCGTCGGACATCAGGCGAAAATCGTTGCCGTCCACATTTACCTGACCATCCGTCGGCCCCGTCAGCCCGCCCAAGACATGCAGCAGAGTGGATTTGCCGCATCCCGAGGGTCCCACAATCGCCACGAACTCACCTTCCTGGACCACCAAGTCCACACCCCGCAGCGCCGGCACATCGACGTTGCCGAGGCGGTAGGTCTTTTTCAGAGCCTTGGTACAGATGATAGGTTCCACTTGATCCTTACGTTCTCCCTCGGCTGGGGGCGGCGCTGGGCGAATTACCGGGGTTACGGGTGCTTAGGGCCTATAAACGCAGACGTTTCCCAGACCGGATGGGTTACTCATACGCGAGGGCATCAACGGGGTCAAGCCGGGCGGCCCTTAGAGCAGGGTAGAAGGCTCCCACCATACTCCCGGTCAATGCCAGGCAGGCGGCGTAAAGTCTCCAGTCCCAGTTGAGTTCGACGGGCAGCGTGGGGAATAAAGCCAAGAGTACTCTCCGCATAATCACCGATCCGATGAACCCCGCGATGATACCCACCGCGGTCAGCAGCGCAGCTTCTCTCAAGATGACGGAAATGATATACGTTTTCGACGCTCCCAGCGATTTCAAAATGCCGATCTCGCGGGTGCGTTCGGTGATGGTGGTATACATCGAAAGGAAAATAACAAGAAATCCGATTCCCACCGCGAGACCAATCATAACAGCAATAAATACGTTCAGGCCGGGAAGATTGTTAGAAGTCATCATCGTCATATATTCTCTGATCGGCATGATCGAGTAATTCGGCAACAATGTCTGAATGGCGTCTTTGGTTTGGTCGGTAAAACCGGGGTCGGTGCACTTGACAAAGAACATCGACGCTTTGCCCTGTGCTCCCAACATATCCTGGGCGGTGGCCAGTGGAATGAACATGCGTGCACCTTTGCCCTGTTCCACGATTCCGGCGATGCGGAAATCGTGGTTCAGCAGAGGGAGCGTTTGCCCCACTTTGGCATGATGGGCCTTGGCGTAAACGTTGTCCACCAGGATGTCGTAGGGCGCCTGGAAAGGTCCGCCCGAGTGATAAACAAAGCCTCCAGAAACGCTATCGAAGCTGGCTTGGTCAATGCCATAGATGAGGCTGAGCGAACGCTCGTAGTTCATCTGAATCAGGGCGGGCGCCACCGCCAGCACGTGGGAAAACTCCCGCAGCCGATCGCCGATCTTGATAGGCATGGGCGCTTGCGACATGCCCATGAGGAAGGACGCGCCTGGGGGCTGCACCAGGATGTCGGCGCCCACGCCCTCCACCCGCCTGGCGCTATCGTTCACCATCCCATGGCAAAGGCCCACAACCATAATGACCATTGCCACTTCAATGGCCACGGCCAGCACGCTGACCGCGGTACGCACGGGCCGGTGCAAGACATTGGAAATGATCAGTTTATTTATCAAGTGGGTGATCCTCTTGCTTTACCTGGCTCAAATCTATCAATTCCGCCCCTTCGGGCCTCTTCAGATCGAACTTTTCCGGGGGGATGGGTTCGTTGAACTTGGCACTTTCAATAGTGATGGTAAGCTCGTAGTCCTCTGCGGGCCGCGACACTTCTATGTGAGAAGGAAAATGCACTCCCTGGAAATCCTGGTAGGCAGAATAGTGGACGTCTTCCGTATAGGCGCCGTCGGGCTCATAGAATTGCGTCCGCACCAGTTCCAGGTCTGCGCGGTCGAACCAGACTTTGCGGAGGAGAACCACGTGCCGGTCCCGAGGCGACTCCACGATGTTGACCACGTAATAGCGCCGCCCCTGGGTGCGACTTTGGTCCTCTACGCGAAACGCGGTTTCGTGATCCGAATCAATGGGCGGAACGAGCAGCGCCTGCAAAATATGCTGCGGCCGCAGATTTTCGAGCGCATTTTTCACGGGGCGGTGGAACGTCGTCTTACCGACAATGAATTTGTTCTGGGTAGGGATGGACAGGCGGAATTCCTCGCCGGTCGAGACCATGTCAAAAATATTCGTCCGGACCACCGGCGCTTGCCCCAGCAACCGAATGGTCGAGGGCGCTTGCAGCAGAATGAAGCCCTTCACATCGTGGTATTCCTTTATGACTCCCGAATAAACCGAGCCCACCGTGGGTTCCAAGTCGACCGTGGCGGTCATAGTGTGGAGGGCATCGCTCCAGGCGTTGATCTTGGTTACGAGCTCGGCAAGAGTCGCATCGCGCGCGGGAACGGTTTCGCCCGGGGGGTGGACATGTGCCACCTTCCGCACCAAGCACCCCGGCGCGGCCAGGAGCAGGACGGTTATGACTAATCCCGAAAATGCCTTTGCAGTCTCAATAAGTGCGATTCGCAAGATGCCAATTCCCCAATCTAACAGACGGCATGACACGTGTCAATCCGGCTTGGTAACAGTTAACTCCTTTTGCCCGTGCGCACTTGCAATAGATCATCGGATGAGTGGGTGTCCCGTTCCCCGCGCTGTCGCCAACTTCCTACACGCTTGTCACCCCAAGGCGACAGTCGGCTACTTTCCGTCATGTATCTATATCTATAATTCTTCATACTCCCTAACCTTCTATTTCTTCTCTTCATTTGTTTTACGCAATATCATGTGGCAAGAGTGGTTCAAAACTTCCTGCCACCCCGCAGCCTATGAAGCCCCGCCCTCACCCGCCCCACCCAAGCGCGGCGAGAAAACTGAATTTTAGCATTGAGCTGTCAGATTAAGATGGTTGGATGGGAGTGATTCGAGTAAACGGGGAAGGATCTCAAAATAAAATGAGGGGGAAGATCTCTCCCCCCTCCAAGCGTCGGGTCTTGGGTCTAAACTCCGAGCCGTCGTTGGCTACCCTCTAGGATTGTCCGACATCGGCTCGCTAATCTCATAGAGCAAGCGGGATTCCAATTAAATTTCAATTTTATTCAGGCCTATAATGAGGCCAACTTGTTTATTTTCAGCAATTCCCTGCCATAAACCCCTAATCGGAAGATGCAAGAAAAGTCGAGAAGCTCTCAATTTCTATATTTGGAAATTCCAAATACAGAATTCTGCAAAATGTTCCTGACCAATATGTACCCTGTAGTCGAGTACCCATGAACTAAACTTGTTGACGAACTCGTCCGCTGACGTGCTATGCTGGTTACCTAAGCCCCGCCGGTCCTGGGGTGAGATTTCGCTTCGGGCCCCGCGGACCTCAAGTAATAGATTTTTTGGGCAGTCAAGTTTCCGCGCCCATTCGGCAAGAACACCTCGTAGATTGCCGGCGCACTTACCAAGCCCCGATATGATTGACATTCATTCCCATCCATTACCTGGAATTGACGATGGCGCAAGGTCCTTCGAGGTGGCGGTGGCGATGTGTCAGATCTCGGCCGCGGACGGGGTGACGCATCTGGTGGCGACGCCGCACAATAATTACAGCTACACATTCGATCCCGACCTCAACCGGCAAGTGCTTGCAGAGCTCCAGGAAAAAGTTGGCGATAAACCGAAGCTCCTGCTGGGCTGCGACTTTCACCTCTCCTACGACAACATCCAAATCTGCGTGCAGAATTCCAAAGATTTCACCATCAATCAAAGCTCTTACCTGCTGGTGGAACTCCCCGACCAGTTCATTCCCGACCACCTCAGCCGGGTCTATTACGACATCCAGGTCGCCGGGCTTAAACCGATCATTACCCACCCGGAACGGAATCCCCTCCTTCAACGCAAACCGGACCTGCTCGAGCAGTGGGTTTCGATCGGATGCCTGGTGCAAGTCACGGCTCAATCCTACACAGGTGGATTCGGCTCCAAAGCGCGGAGGTATGCTGAGCGTTTGCTCGACGCTGGCACGATTCACTTCTTTGCCAGTGATGCCCACGACGTAAAAAGGCGCCCACCGCTTCTCTCTCGCTGCTACCGCAAGGTGGAAAAAGAGAAAGGCAAGGCAATTGCCGACTTGCTCTTGCAAGAGAATCCGGAAGCAGTCATCAACGGACGCCCTTTGCCTCCCCAACCCGATTGGTCCCAGGTTCGAGACGACGGTAGAAATCGCAGTTGGTTCTCGTTCCTGTTGGGGCGGTAAAGTTGAGCTCATGCGGCCAAGCCCTATTTCATTTGCAAATCATAAGTTTTCCCGGAGAATTCCAAGCGTACGCCCCCTTCGGCGGGGAGTATTTCCAACTGCCTGAACGGCTTTTCCACGCCACTTGTGATCAGCGCTCCACCCACCCAGGGCAGTTCCACCCCGGTCCAGTTGAGCGCCAGGACCGCTGCGGGGAACTTCACTCCATATTCCGGCGAGAACCAGCCGGGAAATTGTGGATGATTCCCGCGGGAGACGGAGGCCAAGGGTTTCGCGCTGCCTACAGGAATCACGGCGAAGCTACAAGCGCGGCTCCGCGCCAGGGTGCGATCAATCCCGGCTACCAGCTAAAACGTGGGATAGAAGTGGATGAGGCTGGTTACGCTGTGAACTCCCCTTCCATCAAGCCAATCCAGAATCAGCCAGGCGTTATCCTCCATCCGGAACCACGCGCGTTCATGCTGAAGGCCCAGGAACCCGTATCCCGGATCAGTCATCCGCAGCCGCGCAGAGCCGCAAGGGAACTCCCAATCCACTCCTGCCGAACCTTTCGCGCTTTGCCACTGTGGGTCGAGGCCATCAACTAAAAAGATGTTGTGGGCGCGGGCGCGGGGGAAATACTCCGATTCTTCCGGTGCAAAGCCTCCTGAATCCACCACCACGCGGTGGTTTTCGATGATGATCTCGTAACTCATAAAGTCTTGGTGCTCCCCCGGTAAAGCGGGCAGACGCGCGGAGTTCGCCAGCGCCGAATTCGGCTGCCCAACGATACGAAGGATTTCCGCCCCCGCGTTCACGTGGTTTTGGGGAGTCCACGCCATTTCATTCAAGCTTTCAAACCGCGCCTTCCCGCCCTCGCCGAGGTAAAGGCAAGGGAGAATACCGAATTTGCCCGCCAGAGACTTCCAGGCCGGACTGTCGATCCTCACCGCCGCCAGTGCTGCAAGGTCTGCCAATTCATCCTGACTAAGCCGCGCCTCCGGGCCCAAAAGTGGCAAAGACCCATTGGGCATTAGCACCGCTTCCAGCTCGCCCAATGCCGCAAGTAGCTCCCCGGCAAGGAAGTCCGCGTCCGCACCCGGAACCGACAGGAGATTCCATTCCATCAACGCCTGAGCTTTCGCCAAGCGTGCGAGCGGCCACGGTTCGGCGCGTGAGACGGCCAATTCACTCGCCAACAGGTTAAAACCCGTTTGACGCGCTTCCAGGGCTTTGTTCCCTGCAAAAAACCGGCTTGCGCACAGGAGGGCGCGCGAAGCATCGAGCCTTGCCGCCGATGAGGACAGGGATTCGAGCTGGCTGAGCAGGAATGCCACTTGCAGAGCCAGGCTCTTAGCCACCAACCTCCCGAACTTAACGTCGCGCTGCCAATCGCTGCGGGCAAAATCTGCGGAGAGCATCCAATTGCGCAGCCGCCTCGCCAGGATGTGTGGTTGCCAGCCGGTGCCGGAGGCCGGGGGGTTGGAAGCGATCCAATGCGCGATCAAGTAACGCAGTTGGCGCGCATAAAGCTGTTCGCCGGAAATGCGAAAGGTGCACGCGAGCTCCAGCACGTAGTCGCAAGCGTGAAGTTCCGCCCGCCAGCTTGGGGTTTGGGGCGGCTCCCAATTGATGCCCTCGTCAAATGCCTGGGGTGAATTGAAAAACGTGAAACGGTTGGCCAAAACTTGTCCTGCCCGGCCGTAGAGCTCCAACAGATCGTCGTTCAAGGTGGGAGGAATCTGGCGGACGTCTGGAGAGAAAAAATAGGGGATGGGAGCGGGCTTAAATCCTACTGCGGCAAGCTCCAGGGCAGAACCCGCAAATCGTGGGAAAGCGCGAAAGGCCCAGCGCGCCGCCACTCTCTTGGCACGGGCGCGCCAGTGATTGAGCGTGCGCTCTAGACCGTCCAGGTTGGTCGCAACCACGGTTTTTGCCGCTGCCCGCGTAAAGGCGGACTCTACATTTGCGCGCCGAGTTTTCGCCCCCACTCTAAAGCCCTAGACTTCCAATCCGGACGTGAGAAATCCGTTCTAACCCACGCTGGTAAGCCAACGCCGCGGCGGCGCCGTCGACTTTTTCAAGAACACTTCGATTTTACCGACGTTATAAGTCTTCCCGTGTTCGAACTTGTGGGTGGGTTGCGAAAGCAACAAGGCGCCCTTGGAATCCAAGACAAAAAAATGCGGATAGTCGGCGATCTTAGGATAATGTGAGAGAAACCCTTCGTTGGGATTTTCTTTGCTGAAGTTGACTTTCACGGTTACGTAATTGGCGTCGCGCACCTTCGAAAGTTGCCGGTGGCTGGCAAATGTTTCGTCCATGATGTTGCAATAGACGCACCAGTCGCCTCCGACCTCCAGTAAAATCTTCCTATTCGTTTTTGTGGCTATGGCAATGGCATCCTGAAGGTCCTTGGCAGGATCTCGCGACGCATCATAGGTAGCTGCCGTTTTGTTATTGGGGGGCGGCGGCGTTTTATTGCCATGCTTCGCACTCAGGGGTAGCGCGGCCAGCAGGCAAACCACCAGCGCCACATTCAATTTCCTTGTCACCCTTGGGTCTGACACGAAGAAGTCTCCTTGGGCGCAGAGCCTTTGGCTATCCAGTCCCTACGCGTGAATCGTACAGCCCGGCGCGGGTGCGAGGCAAGAATTTTGAGGAGCACCGCGCGCGGCTCTCCCTCGGCATCACGAGAAAACCGCAGAAACCGCAAGATGCGAGTGCACAGATTGAGGATCGCAGTCACGTTCCATGTAAAGATCTTGGATGCGGGTTTCCCGCCCGGCGGTTGCGGGGCGTACCCAGGTTATTCCGTCTGCACCAGCCCCTTCTTCACGGCGAAAAGCACCAATTCCGCGGTGCGATGGAGGCCGAGGGTATCCATCACCCGGGCGCGATGGACGGCCACCGTATTGACGCTGATGTTCAGAAGGACGGCAATTTCTTTGTTGGATTTCCCTTGCGCGATGAGCTGCAGGACTTCCTTTTCCCGGAGGGTGAGACGTTCGTAGGGGTCCTGCGTCGAGTCACGGAACGACCCGGTCTTTAAACTCTCCAGTACGATGTGGGAGATGGCCGGGCTGAAATAGGCTTCGCCTTCCGCCAGCGCCTTCACTGCGCGATTCAGATCCACTTCAATCGCATTCTTCAGCATGTACCCCTTGGCGCCGAGCTCGAAGGCTTTGCGGATGTAGGCATCGTTCGAGTACATGCTGAGGATGAGGATTTTGACCTGTGGGTCGGCCTTGAGGATTTCCGCCGTGGCCTCCAGACCGCCGAGATCCGGCATGGAAAGATCCATTACCACAACTTCGGGCTTCAAAGTTTTGCACTGCTCGATGGCTTCCAGCCCGGTGCGCGCCTCGCCTACTACGGCGACGTTGGGATCGTCTTCCAGAATGCGGCGGAATCCCTGCCGCACCAGGGTGTGATCCTCAACCAGCAAGACGCGGATTTTCTTTTCATTTTCGAGTGTCGCCATGGTTTAGTTGATCTCCTCGGGACGAGATTGTACAGAGGGCCGCCGCAGAGGAACGCGAACGCTGACCGTAGTCCCCCTCTGGGGCGCGGAGCGAATCGCGAACGAGCCCTGAAGATGTTCAGCGCGCTCGCGCATGCCCATCAGCCCCATCCCCTGGCCTGCGGCTCGCTTCATATCCGTGCGGGCCTCAAAGCCGCTGCCATTATCGCGGATTTCCAGGTTCAACTGGTTTTCTTTTTCACCCAGCGTTACCCACGCTTCCCGCGCCCCGGAATGGCGCGCCACATTGCTGAGCGCTTCCTGAACGATGCGATAAACATGGATGGCCGCCTCGGGAGGAAAAAGCCCGTCCGCCAGCTTCCCCCCGTAATGCACCTGCACACCCGTCTGGCGCGAGAATTGTTCCGCGAACCACTCCAGAGTTTGTTGCAAGCCGAAATCATCCAGGATGGCGGGACGAAAAATCTGGGACTCGTCACGCACGCTCTGCAAGGTATCTTCCACAATCTTCTTGGCAGCGCGCACGTCCTGAACAAAGACCGGGTCGGTTTCCGCAGCTTTTTGCCCCGCCCGTCCCAGCATAACGCCAATCGCCGTGAGAATCTGCCCAAAATGGTCGTGCAGGTCGCGTGCCACGTGCCGCAGGGTTTGCTCCTGCACTTCAATCAGTTTCCATGAGAGCATCCGCATTTGCTCCGATTGCGATTGCAGCTTTTCTGCCAGGTGGTGCAGTCGCTCGAAGGTCTTGCGGTTGGCTTGCAGCGTATAGAGTCCTGTCCCCAACGCCACCAGGAAGAGCACACCAATCACCAGCAGGATGTCCTTCGAAACGTGTCCGTACACCAGGCTGACACGCTGGCCGGCTTCCTGCTGGGCCTGGTCGTTCAAGCTTAACAAATGCGACACGACCCGGGAAATCGTCTCCCGCTGCTCTTCCAGTTGCGAGCGGATGAGGTAGCGGGCGGATTCCTCGTGGCCTTGCCCCGCGAGATTAAAGGCCTCGTCAGCGAGCGGCCAGAAGTTGTCAAGGATATCATGCAGTTGGCGCCGCTGCTCGTCGCCCGCCGAGGTGTTGACGGCGAGTTGAGCTTCTGAAGCCAACGCGCTGTTCATGTCCTCCCGCAGCCGGGAGAACTCCCCTTTCCAGTAGAAGATCGGGTATCGGCTTTCCGGAAGGGTCATGTCGCGCAGCGAGACCGCAAGCTGGTACGTGTCGTCCTGCAAGCGCAAAAGTTGGAGCGAGGCCTTGCGATTCTTCTGTACCACGTTCACCTGGAAGTCCTGGAGCCAGCGGATTTCGCGGATCGTGTAGGTGGCAAAGATCACAAAAATGGCGAGCGTGACACACAAGCCCAGCCAGAGGCGCCGCGTGGGCGAGGGAATTTCACGCAAGAGGTCGTGCTCGCCCTCCGGCAAACGCGCGCCGGGGCCGGTAATTCCGGTTGCGGAAGTTTCTGCCGATTCCTTGGTCTCTTCCTGCATAAGAAGGGCGGTGTCCGCCCACAGCATGAACGGGACGCCTGCGTCCCAGGGCTTACTTATAAGGTATCGCAAGGAAGTGATTGCAGCAACCCGGAATGGAGCGGCAAGGAGGGAATCGAGGGGTGGTGAATTTCGCCGAGTTAACTTTAAGATCTCACCCCGCCAGGAAGAATGGCTGAACCCCGCAGGCTCGATCGGTCTTATAATCATTGATTCATGCGTATGCCCCATTTGAAAATGGCGCCCGTTGTCGCGGCCACAATCGCGCTGCTGGGCACGAGCGTTTGGGTTTTCCTCGTTGCTTCTAAAGCCCCACCCGAAGATCGCAAAATAACTGTTTTGGCGCTGAGTTCAACGGGTAGATGGTTGGCAAGCGGAACCTCGGCGGGCCGGATCTATGTTTGGGATCAAGGACGGGAACAGCCTGCCCAGGAGATCCGCGAAGACCACGGCGAATTGAGCGATCTCGCGTTCAGCCCCGATGAACGCGAGTTGGCGATCGCAAGTGACGATCTCACGCTTGTGCCGATCGGTCGCGCCGGGAAGGTTGAGGTCTTGCGCGATGATGAAGCGAACTATGGCACCGCTCGATTCACGGCGGACGGTCGAGCCGTTCTGGTCATCACCGGCCGAGGCTCGATTGAAGTCATCGAGATTGCAACTCGCCGACCGAGCTTCCAGGCATGCTGTTCGACGATTTATGGAGATGTCGCCTTCAGTCCGGATGATGTCTTCATCTTCAACGCCGGCCACCAACCCAGCATTTGGGACACACGATCGGGGGGCTTAGTAGCGCGACTCACTAAACCTCGCGAGTTCGCCACCTTCAGACCTATTGCCTTCGACATTCCCCGGAGCCTGGTTTATATGGGCTCTCAGAACGGTCGAGTCTATGCCTGGGACTTGAAGACGCGACAACTCCGCACAACCTCTCCGCCGCAATCGGATTATGTGGACACGATCTCGGTGGTGGGAACGACAGGATGGATTGCCTATGCGGCTTCAGGAAGATCGGTCCAACTGTGGAACCCTGAGACGGGGGAACACCGGCAAGTCCTCGCTGCACGGACGACCAGTAACCTCCTGTTTGATGCCTCCCGCAATCTCCTGCTTTTGGGCACGGAAAAAGGGGTAGTTGAGTCTTGGGATCTGATTCAAAGCAAGATTCAACGAAGCACTTCTTCGCCATGAACCGTCAACTCGCATCGACAGTCGGCTATGTTGGCGGCTCCGCAATGTGCAATCTTGGTTTGCTACACGTTCCGCTGCAAGTGAGCTTTGACGTAATCCTGAAAAGCCGCTGCAATCTCGCGCGTGATTTTTCCTGGAGCAGGATATTTCCAGTGGGGCTGGATACTTTCCACGCCGGCAACCTCGCGCGTTGTGGAACTGATGAAGACTTCGTCCGCCGAGTCCAGGTCGCTGGGAGTGAGGTCCTGCTCCAGAAGGGTGAATCCTGCCGCGGGAATGACCTCCTGGAGAGCCTCGCGGGTTATTCCCGGCAGGCAACCGGAAGTCAAGGGAGGCGTCAGAACCTGGGGGCCGCGCACCAGGAAGACATTGGCCGATGTGCATTCCGCCAGTTGACCGCGCTCATTCAACAATAATCCGTCGTCGAAGCCCTCCCGGTGAACGCGGTCGAGGGTGCCGGCATTCTGTACCCAGGAAAGCATTTTGGCGCCGGCTAATTTCCCGATTGAAAAGATTGCATTGGGGACGAGCAACAACTTGTGCGCCGCCGGCCATACGGCCAGTTCGCGCGTGAAAATCAGCAGGTCGGTGGCAGGGCAGCCGGGTGCGTCTGCCCAAAGTCCGCCATGATTCTTGATAAAAGAAAGCCGCGCGGCGGCTTCCGGCCGCTGATTGGCAGCGGACAGCTTCACCACCGCATCCCAGACGGTTTCCTGGCGATATTCGAGGGCAATACCCAGGCGCTCCGCGTCGCGCACCATCCGCTCCCAATGCCGGTCGAAGGCAAAAGGAACCCCCGCATAGATGCGCAGCGTCGTGAACACGCCCCAGCCCATCAGCAGGCCCATCTGGCCGGGAGAAAGACGCGCTTCCGCCAGGGGAATAATGCTGTCGTTATGATAGATGAGGGAATCCACCTGGGTAAGCCACCTTTACATAGTAAATGGTGAATGGTGAGTAGTAAGTTGCCAAATACCGGCCACGCCGCCGGAATGTAGGGCCTGCATTCTCGTTCAGCATTCACTATTCACTATTTACCATTCACTATTTCTTACTGACTACTACCTACTGCTTCGCGGGCTCCGAGCGCGTCGAAGAGCGGCTGAGCTTTCAGCATCACCTCTGCATATTCCGAGAGGGGATCGGAATCGTAAACTATCCCGCCACCCACGTTGAACAACGTCTTTCCTTCCTCGATCACCATCGTGCGGATCGAGACGTTAAAATCCATTCTACAGCGGTCTGACTCCGGAGTCCCACGAATTATTCCCATGGCGCCCATGGAAACTCCGCGCGGTGTTCGCTCGATCTCCGCAAGAATTTCCATGGCGCGGATTTTGGGCGCGCCGGTGATGGAGCCACAAGGGAAAAGCGCGGCGATAATTTCCAAAATTCCCGCCCCCGGGCGGAGTGTTCCCTCAACGTGCGAGACCAGGTGAACCAATTGGGGAAGGACTTCCGTCTCCCACAAGCGCGCTCGGATGCTGGCATATTTGCAGATGCGGCCCAGGTCGTTGCGCACGAGGTCTACGATCATCAGATTTTCCGCGCGATCCTTTTCGCTGGCGAGAAGCGCCGCCTGGGGCCGTTGATAATCGTACCCGTCGCGCGCGATGGTTCCTTTGATGGGGCTGGTTAGAATATGGTTCCCCGCGACTTGGAAAAATCGTTCCGGTGAGCTGCTCAGGATCATGCGCGCCGGGGTCTTCATGAAGGCGCGAAAGGGAGCGCCACTGCATCTCATGCGGAGGTAAACGGACTCAGCAGGTTCGTCGCCCAGTTCAGCGCAGAAGGGGATTGTTAAGTTCGCCTGGTAGATGTCACCCGCCGCGATGTAGGAGCGAACCCGTTCAACGGCGTGCCGGTACATTTTGAAATCAACGCCGGACTCAACTCGGATAGCATCCTGGGGCCTGGGGGCGCGGGTGGCCCCTACACGAAGGCGCTCAACTCGGGGGTAGTAGGCGAAGGAAACATCGGGCAGCGAATGATGCGTGGCGAGCGGCAGGGGCTCGATGTGCCGCGCGAGTTCGTAGGAAAGAAATCCTATCGCGGCACCATCCGGGTATCTCAGGGAGTGGTTACTCAGCCACGCCGGCAGTTCCCGGAGCGCCTCGCCGGAACCTTCGAGCACGCTCGCGGGCTCGGATGCAGCCCAGAATTCGTCAGGGGCGCCATCCAGCCACCGGCCTTCCAGCGCGACGGGCCGCGCCTCGGCTGGCTGTGATAATAATCCATCGAGACTTTTGCTTACCAAGGGAAGTGGACGGTGACGGGGTAGTTCAGCCGCAGTCGGCATTGGGTGTCGGGGGGCATGTTCACTTCACGCCCGCGATGCCAAAGGGCCTCATAGCTGATGAGGGCGGCTCCGGCCAAAGGAAGCGCCAAGGTGGCGCCGGCTGAGCCCACCGCCGCAATTTTCAATGCCCCGAATGTACCCAACGCGGTGAACCCGCCAGCCAGCGTCTTCCACGACATCGTCCGGTTGCTGGTCAGGTGACCCTCTTGATCAAGATGAATATCGAGCATCTCGGGGTGTTCCAGGGCAGCCAGAACCGCGGCGACAGGTTTTTCCTGTCCATCCGGAAGAGTGATGCGGTCAAAGCGCAAGCCGAGTTGTGCCGAGTGATGCATGTGCCCGGCGTTGCGGATCATGGTAATGTGCCCGTCCAGCAAGCTTCCGGGCGGCAGAGCGATTTTCCCTTGGACGAATACGGGCTTCAAAACTTCGGCAATGACGGGGTCGTTGACGTGGTTGATTTGCGAGTGAATCCCTGACAAAACCTGCACTTTGACTTCCGTCTCGGCGGGAACAGTCAGCGAAACGCGCTCGGCCACGCTCGCGTTGTCTCCCAGGGTGTCGCGGTGAGGCAATGGCGCGCTCGGGATATAATCCTGAGCCGTGGCTGCAATTGCCAGGACCAAAATGAAGCCGGCCGCTCGCCGCAAATTCATCATCGCAACATCCTCCCAACCGCCCAACCCAGCACACTCAGTTTTCGCCACGCCGAATGGCACGCTGCCACCCCTCGTGTCGTATTGTGAGCTTGCCCCTGTTTCTATCGACCGGAGTATTGTCGCGCTTGGCTGGGTGAAAATCAAGCAAAAGGTAGAGAAAAGCGGTGCTCGGCGCTTGGACGGGAGGGAACATTCTCGTAACCGCCTGAAAACAAAAAGGCCCAACCACAAGGGTTGGGCCAGGAAAGGGAGAAGCAGATGCCGGTTAAGCGAGCTTTGTGACCTTGTCGGCCTGAGGTCCTTTTTGCCCTTGGACGATCTCGAACTCTACCGTGTCGCCTTCTTGCAAGGTCTTGAATCCTTCGCCCTGGATGGCCGAGTAATGAACGAAGACATCAGCTCCGCCGTCCTGGCCGATGAACCCGTACCCTTTGCTGTTGTTGAACCACTTGACCTTACCCTGAAGTCTTGCCACTTGCGCCCTCCTTGATTTTACTTTTGAGGTTGCCGCTCCTTACGAAGTGCCAAAAAAGAAAAAGGCCGAAGATCTCTTCGATCCCCGGCCGCTTATTCCCATGAACACTTTCCCAAGGAGAACACTTTCCTAACTCCCTCGCCAATAGAGATAGCTTTTCTGCCCTCGACTTGTCAAGAAAATTGTTGCAAGAAACCCTCTTGGGAAGGTACTGCCAACCTAAGGAAATTTATGTTGAGACCGGTGGCGCTCCAAAGAGCAACAGAATTCCTACCAGTGTTTTGCCATCGCGGATCTCATGACTCTTAATCATTTTCATTATTTCATTAACGGTAAAGAATCCGGTTTCGATTCGTTCGTCGGCATCGGGTTGGCCTTTGGACGGGGTCAGGTCCCATGCTTCGAAGAGATGCATCTTCTCACTCAGAATGCCCGGACTCGGGTAGAATTCAAGAAGAGGCTTGAGGATGCGGGCGTGGTACCCAGTCTCTTCCACCAACTCACGGCGCGCGCTTTGGCGAGGGGTTTCTCCCCGTTCCATGCCACCGGCCACAAGTTCCCACAAGCTTTCACGCACCGCGTGCCGGTACTGGCGGACCAGGATCAAACGGCCGTCAGGGAGATGGGGAACGATAACGACTGAACCCGGGTGGCAAACAACTTCACGTGTGGTCTCAACTCCACCCGGTTCAACAACACGGTCAACTTTCAATTCCACCGCTCTGCCGCGGAAGATGGTTTTGCTCTCAAGAATGCGGGCGCGCTTTGGCACAGGTTTGGCCTCAATTGGCGATAATAATGCCACTGCGTACGGAAGTAGCCATTATAACATTGCCGGCCTGCTGCTGCGGGAGCAGCGCCATTCTCGGCAAGTCTAACGTCAGCTATAATGGCTTGGTGGGGAAACCGTTCCGCAGAGAATGGTCCGCGGCTCAGACCGCAGAAGGGATTCATGCATCATGAAAATCACGGCGCTGATTGTGGATGATGAACAGCCGGCTCGCGATGAATTGGCATTCCTGCTGAAGGGTTTTTCCGACGTCGAAGTGGTCGGCCAGGGAAAGAACGGTGTTGAAGCCGTGAGCATGGTGCGCGAGTTGAACCCGCATCTGGTGTTCCTGGATGTGCAAATGCCCGGCATCGACGGCTTCGGTGTGATCAAGCGCCTGCTGGAAAAGAAAATGCGCCTCCCATTTTTCGTTTTTGCCACCGCTTATGACCAGTACGCCGTGCAAGCCTTCGAAGTGAATGCCATTGACTACCTCTTGAAACCGGTGGCCAAGCCGCGGCTGGATAAGGCCATTCAGCGAGTGCGCCGCTTGGTGGAAAGTTCAGACACCACCAGCCAGAAACTCGACCGCCTGGTGCAGATGGTGGAGCAACGCCCCGTACCCCAAAAGGGTAAGCTGGTGGTCAAAAGCGCCAACCGGCTTATCCTGGTCGATTCTGATGAAATCATTTACGCCAGCATCGAAGACGGCGTTATCAGCATCGTTACGCGCGAGATGGAAGGCCAGTCCAACTATCGCACCGTGGAGGAACTCCAAGCCAACCTCGATCCTAAGATTTTCTGGCGCGTGCATCGCTCCTACCTGATCAACGTGAACCACATCAAGGAAGTGGTTCCCTGGTTCAAGAGTTCCTATCAGCTTAAAATGGAAGATCGCAAGCAGACGGAAATCCCCGTGAGCCGGGCCCAAACCCGCAAGCTGCGCGAGTTGCTGAATTTGTAGCGGTGATTTGGTACGACTTGCACGGACCTTGGCCCCGCGTGATGCAGAGCTTACCTTCCCAAAGCTCGCCGTCTGGCATGACGCACGGTGAGGATTTGCAATCTCTCGTCTTTGACGCGATAAAGGATGCGGTAGATGTTGTGCCCCTCACCGTATAGAAGTTCGGGGATTCCTCTAACGCGAAACCCTGGCTCGGGCGCAAAGGCGCAGCGTTCCGGGAACTCCGCCAAGCTTTCAATTGCGTCCAAGAGAGCGTCAAACCATTCCAGCGTCACTGCCTGCGCCAACCTCTCGAGATCGCGTTCAGCGCGCCTGCGATAAAGGACGTGGTAGGCCAAAGTATTTCTTCCTTAACTCTGCGTGCACTTCTGCTGCCGGACGGCCTTCCCCTTGCTCGGCAAGGGCCTCGTTAACCGCCTCGACCGTTTCCATTCGGTCTTTCCAGTCTTCATATGCCTCGGCGTCGAAAACCACAAAGCGCGCTTTCCCCTCCACCGTCAGCACCATAGGTCGCCGGTTCTTCTTGAGAAGTCGGGCAAACTTGGCGGTCTGGCGCTTGAACGCCGTCAGTGGATGAATGTCTTCTGCAACGTCAATCATGTAAGCACCTCAAAAGCATCTTATAAGATGCTGAAGAAAGTAACCAGACATCTTTCTCGATCACCTCCCGATATGCTCGGTGATCGCCCGCACCAATCCCGCCATCGTGGACTCTCGTGCTTCAAGGGTGACCGTCAGGCCGAGCTGGCAGAGGGTTTGGGAAGTGATCGGGCCGATGGAGGTGATGGCGGCGCCACGAAGCACTTCCGCAAGCCGATTCTCGCCCACGAGTTTGGCGAAATTCATTGCGGTTGATGAACTTGTAAACGTGATCGCATCCGGCGGCGGCGTGAGCAGGTGGGCGAGTTCTTCCGGGGAAATTTGCGGCATGACGGTCTGGTAAGCTTCCACCACTTCCACGTGAGCTCCGCGCTCCTCGAGCACTCGGAGCACCAGGTCCCGGGCCACCCGCGCGCGCGGAATCAGAAACGCTTTGCCCTGCAGATCGCGGTCACTGAGCGCCGCGAGCAATCCCTCCGCCACGTATTCCGTCGGCAACAGATCGACCTTCACGCCCGTGCGCGCAAATTCCGCGGCGGAGGCGGGGCCGATGGCGCCGATGGTCAGTCCTTTCAATGCCCGCACGTCGCGCCCTGACGCAGCGAGGCGCGCCAGGAAATTCCGTACCCCATTCGCCGACGTTACCAGCAGGTAGTCAAACTCTTCCAGCCTGCGGATGGCGGCATCGAGCGGCTCCCACGAGTCCGGTGGCCGGATTTCGATGGTGGGAATCTCGATAACTTCGGCCCCCAACGCTGCCAGTTCCTCGCGCAACACGCCGGCCTGCTCGCGCGCGCGAGTTATGGCGATGCGCTTGCCAAACAGCGGCAACTGTTCAAACCACTTCAGCCCGTCCCGCAGGCTCACCACCTCACCGATGACGGTGATGGCAGGCGTCAAGACGGCGGAGGATTTGGCGGCGATGTCCGCCAGGGTTCCCTCGATCACCTTCTGCTTCGGCAAACTGCCCCACTGGATGACGGCGGCGGGTGTGCGGGGTGAACGTCCATGGTTGATCAGGGCCTCGGTGATGCGCGGTAGATTTCTCACGGCCATGAAGAAAACCAACGTGCCAGGGCAGGTCCCCAGTTGCGACCAGTCAAGGCGCGAGGATTCTTTCTCGGGGTCTTCGTGCCCGGCGATAAAGGTTACCGTGGAAGCAATGTCGCGGTGGGTTATGGGAATCCCTGCATAGGCGGGAACGGCGTGCCCCGCCGAAACCCCCGGCACAACTTCAAAGACGATGCCATCACGGGTAAGCGCTTGCGCCTCCTCGCCCCCGCGCCCGAATACATACGGGTCGCCGCCCTTCAAACGGCACACTACTTTGCCCTCGCGGGCACGCGCCGCCAGAAGTTGATTGATCTCGCTCTGCCGCATACGATCCCGTTCACCGCGCCGGCCCACGGCGATCTTCTCAGCGTCGGCCCGCGCCATGCGCAGCAGGTCTTTATTCACCAGGAAGTCGTGAACGACGCAATCGGCGCGCTCAAGAATCTGCTTCCCTTTGAGCGTCAACAGCCCCGGGTCGCCGGGCCCTGCGCCAACGAGATAGACTTTGCCTGGTTTCATCGCACGATGTCCGTGGTGGTGGCCCTAAAAAGACGAAAATCGAAATTGGAAACTCGAAACTTGGTCCGATTTTTGAATTTTGAGTTTCGACCTTAGCCCGGCTGTCAAGGTTTGGTTTCGCCGAGCGCGTCAAGTATCCCCCGCGCGCCCTGGCGCAGCAGGTCTTCCGCCACCGTCGTGCCCAGCACCTCCGGATCGGACGCAGGGCCCTTCGTCTGGGCGCGAATCACTTGCATCCCGTCGAGGTTGGCGACCAGTCCTTGCAATCGCAGATCACCATCTTCCACTATGCCGTGCGCGGCGATGGGCACTTGACAACCACCTCCCAGGCGGCGCAGCACGGCGCGCTCAGCGCGGACAGCCTGATGTGTCGCCAAGTGATCGAGGGGCGCCACGGCCTCGCGCGCGCGCGGATCGTTAGCGCGGATTTCGATGCCCAAGGCCCCCTGGCCCACCGCCGGGCACATCTGGCCGAGGCGGAAGTAACTGGTTATCCGTTCGCTCAGGCCCAGGCGGCGAACGCCGGCTGCGGCCAGCACCAGCGCCTCACAATCACCACGCTCCAGCTTCCGCAGTCGTGTGTCCAGATTCCCTCGCATCGCGACATAAATAAGATCGGGCCGCAAAGCGCGCAATTGCGTCTGCCTCCGCAAACTGCTGGTAGCAACCCGCGCACCGGCTGGCATGCTTTCCAGGGATTCTCCCTCCCGCGAGATGAAAACATCACGCGGGT
>JBEKQO010000056.1:0-31290 GCA_049519635.1 Terriglobia bacterium
ATTGGTGAGTTTTCCGAGGCCGGGGACGAGCCCGGGCTGGCGGTGTCGGTCTTTGATCTGATTTCTGTGTTCCGTGAAATCCTGGAACGCGCCAAGAAGCGGCCGCAACTCCAGATCCGGCGCGAGGAAGTTACCGTGGCGCAGATGGTTGATCACGTCAAGCAGGTGCTGCGCGCGAGCCCCGGCCCGGTTCGGCTCGAGGATTTGATCGGCGACTTTCTCTGGCGGCAGGCGTTGATCGCCCTGTTCCTGGCAGTTTTGGAGCTGGTACGGGTGCGAGCTGTGCTGCTTCGGCAAAAGGATACATTTACTTCCATCACCATCGCTCGCAGCAAGAGGTTTGAAGAGGTTCTGGCGGGCGCAACGGCGCAGGAACTTGCCGCAGGACTGGATGAGGAAAGTGCAAAGGGTGAAGTGTAAAGGGTAAGCCGCGCGGCCGTTTTTTACCCTCTATCCTTTACACTTTACCCTTCAAAGACTTTTATGCTGAATGACGACATTCTCAAAGCCCTCATCGAGGGCATCATCTATATCGCGCCGGACCCCGTCACTCTTGACGGCATCGTCAAAGTTCTGGAGGCCGAAGAGCGCGAGCGTGTCAAGGCCAAGCTCGAAGAGCTTGTGGCCGACTACGAGCAGAATGCGCACGGGATACAAATCCGGCAGGTGGCGAATGGTTATAAGTTCTCCACCAAGGCCGAGCACCACGAAATCCTGCGGAAATATGTGAAGAGCCTGAAGGCGCCGGTCCGGCTTTCCAAGCCGGCCCTCGAAACGCTGGCGGTGATTGCCTACCGGCAGCCGGTGACGATGCCCGAAATCGAGGAAATTCGCGGTGTGGATTCCGGGGGCGTGATCCACACCCTGCTCGAGAAGAAATTGGTGGTGACATCGGGCCGCAAGAGCGTGGTGGGCCGGCCAATCCTCTATCGCACCTCGAAGGATTTCCTTGTGCATTTCGGGTTGAAGGATGTAGGAGAATTGCCCAGCCTGAAGGAATTCGAGGAATTGGCGAAGCGCGCCCTGGGCTCAGAGTGGACCGCCGAGGAAGCATCGGGGTCGGGGGCAGCCACAGCCGCTGCGAGCGCAGTGGCCGACGCTGCGGCGGTGGAAGCAGCCCCGGAAGCTCCGCCGGAAGCGCCTCTTCCTGCCGTCGAGGAGAGCGCGCCCTTCGATAACACGCCAGCCACCGAAGCTCCCGCAGCGGCAACGGAGGATACCGGTGCGGTGAGCATCGAAGCCCCACCCGTTCCGCCAGAGGAACCGGTGCCCGCTGCAGCCGCCGAGACGCCATCCCTGGAGGACACGGCAAAGGCAGAGCCTCCCAGCGAACCCTCGGGCTCGGAGCTGCCCGCGCAGGGCGCAGACATTTCCGCGCCCGACACTCCTGCGCCGGCTTCTGCCAGCGATTCGGCGACGGTCCCGGAGGACCATGAACCGAATTCCTAGCGCGGATTTCTCCCCAAGCGTGGAGGCTGATTGGGTGCTGCCGGAAAGGCATGGCTTTATAGGCTGCGGAAAAGCGCTTCCACGCTGTCATTCTGAGCGCAGCGAAGAATCTCGCTCTGCCCGCTCAGGGTAAACTACGCGAAGGATCTCGCTCTGAGCGTTTTCAAGCAGGCGTAGCGCGGACCTGTTTTTTAGGTCCGCGGCTCGTCCCCGATGGACAAGGAAAAGCCGCGGACCTAAAAAACAGGTCCGCGCTACCCTTCCTCGGCCCGAGTTTCTGCCCATCCTGGGCAGCCGTAAGGCTGTCAATGCTCAGAATGGCAGTGCCGACGGGCTTTTTCGCAGTCCGTAAAGCCCCGCCCTTCTGGAACCGTGTTGTGAATTACGGGCCATGTTGGCGGGGGTCACTGGTCGGAAAAGGAAGCTTCTCGCACTTATGGAACAACGCCTTCAGAAAATCATCGCTGACGCCGGTATTACCTCACGCCGTAAGGCTGAACAGATCATTCTGGAAGGCCGCGTCAGCGTTAATGGAAAACCCGTTTCCAAGCTCGGGTCGAAGGCTGACCCGGACCGCGATAAGATTCGGGTGGACGGCCGCCTGTTGACGCGCGCGACTGAGAATGTCTACTTGCTCGTAAATAAGCCGGTGGGCTACGTTTCCACGGTCAGCGACCCGCAGGGCCGCCCGACGGTAATCTCATTGGCGCGAGGGATCAAGCAGCGCGTCTATCCGGTAGGGAGGCTGGACTATCATTCGTCCGGCTTGATGGTTCTAACCAACGATGGCGAGCTGGCAAATTTCCTGATGTCGCGGGCATCCGCTGTCCCCCGATCTTACCAGGTGAAGTTGGAGGGCCGGCCGGAAGCCGCGGACATTGCCAAGCTCGAGAGCGGCATCGCGCTCGACGGGAGGCGAACCGAACCCTGCCAGATCCGCGCCCTGGGACAGGACCCTAAACCTTGGTATGAAATCACCCTGGTGGAAGGCCGATACCATCAGGTCCGGCGGATGTTCGAGCGCATCGGCAAAGGAGTGGTAAAGTTAAAACGTGTGAGGATAGCGTTCCTGACGGACAAGGACTTGCCGCCCGGCAAAATGCGCCACCTGACGCGCGCGGAAGTTGAGCGGTTAAAGAATTGGAAGGGGACAGACCAAATAGGAGTCAGGAGCCAGGAGTCAGGAGTCAGAAGCCAGGAGACAAAATAAAACCGCACCAATAGACGGCAAACGGGACATGGGGCTCGAACGTGTAAATCAAATGCATTATCCCGATTTCGATTTTCTTCCGACTTCTGACTTCTGACTCCTGACTCCTCAGAAACGCATGTCTGACGTAATCAGAGAAATTCTCGAGCAAGGCAAAACGCTGGCGGTGGTGGGGTTGTCCTCAAAGTCCATGCGCCCGAGCCACGGCGTGGCGGCATACATGCAGCGCTATGGATACCGGATCATCCCCGTGAATCCGCAGGAGGAATCGGTGTTGGGTGAAAAGGCTTATACGTCACTCGATGCCGTGCCGGAGCCTTTCGATGTGGTGGTGATCTTCCGCCGTCCGGAGTTTGTGCCGGAGGTTGTGGAGGCCGCGATTCGCAAGGGCGCGAAGGTGGTCTGGATGCAGGAAGGGGTGATTCACGAACAGGCTGCCGAGCGCGCCCGCGCCGCCGGCCTCAAGGTGGTCATGGATCGATGCATCCTGAAGGAACACGCCAAACGCTTTGTGGCCGAAAGGATTTAGCCCGGATTTCTCACCACTACTCTGGACGGGCGGGGCTTTACAGGCTGCGGAAAAACCCCAAAGCGCTGTCATTCTGAGGAGCAGCGACGAAGAATCTCGCATTGCCCTGAAAATACTCAGGGCGAGATCCTTCGCGCAGTTTACCCTGAGCGCCAGAGCGGGATTCTTCGCTGCGCTCAGAATGACAGCGAACGGGCTCCGTCGAACAACGCGCGCTAACCCATTTATTTTCAGTAACGGCTGGCGTCGCGATGTTCATAACTATGGGTGGGCCGAAAAGGCCCATCCCCACTCAGGATGACACTTTGAGGGGTTTTTCCGCAGCGTGTTTATCCCCGCCGTTGCAAGGCCGTCCTGATTATTTCCAAGTCCCGTGGCCCGCTGGCCAGGGATGCCGGCCGCCGCGTGGAACCCTTGCGAGGGGTTCGGTTAGGTGGACAGTCACTGAAGCAAGGCGCCATCTTCCGGGGCGGATTCGGATGCGGATTCGGCAAGCTTCGCGGCGTCTTGTGCCAGCGTGTGGAGGGTCGCGATGAGCTTGCGGTACCGTGACAATATTTCCGCTGGCGCGGCTGTCCGGTCGAGTTGCCGCAGTGTCTCATCCGACAACTGGGCAAGGCTGTCGAGCAAATCATAGGTGCAGCGAAGGCGTGACTGGAACACTTCTCGGGTTAGTCGCGGCATGGCTTGCTCCTTATTCAAAAATCATAATTCAAAATTCAAACCAAGCGTCCATCATTTCTCGCTCGCCCGTTGTCTCTTCCACTCCTCGATGGCCTGCATCCTCTCTTTCAGCCTTTTTTCCAAGCCTTGGTCGGTGGGGCGAAAGTACCTGCGGTTTTTAAGGTTGTCGGGCAGACACTGCATATCGGTGAGCTTGTCCTCGGCTTGGTGCGCGTATTGATATCCCTTGCCGTAACCGAAGTTTGCCATCAGTCCGGTCACCGCATTGCGCAAGTGCAAGGGCACCGGCTCGGCCATGGTCTCTTGCGCGTCGCGAGCGACTTCGCCATAACCGACGTAAAGTGCATTGGACTTGGGTGCGAGCGCGAGATAGACCACAGCTTCCGCGAGCGCCAGGTTCCCTTCCGGCATCCCCAGAAAATGGACCGCCTGCATCGCCGCCACGGTTACGTTTAAAGCGTTGGGATCGGCCATGCCGATGTCCTCAGAGGCCATGCGGAGAACGCGGCGCGCGACGTAGAGCGGATCTTCTCCGGCTTCCAGCATACGCCCCAGCCAGTATAGCGCGGCGTCAGGATCGGAGTTGCGAACCGATTTGTGGAGCGCCGAAATCAGATTGTAGTGTTCCTCGCCGGACTTGTCATAGAGCAGAACTTTCCTTTGGATGGCGTCCTCAATCAGGGTTTCGGTGATGGTGGCGTGCCCTTCCGCGTCGCGCGCGGCGGGCGCCACGGCGGTTTCGAGGGTGTTGTAAGCGGCGCGGGCGTCGCCGTTCGAAAAGACCGCAATTTGCCGCAGAAGCTCGTCGGAAATCTCGATCCGGTGCGAGCCGAGGCCGCGCTTTTCGTCAATCAAGGCGCGGCGAAGAAGTGTTTGTACTTCGTCGGTCGAGAGCGCGGAAAGCATGTAGACTTTGGCGCGAGAAAGCAGCGCGGCATTGACTTCAAACGAAGGATTTTCCGTGGTGGCGCCAATTAACACGATGTCGCCGCGTTCGACGTAGGGCAAAAACGCATCCTGTTGAGCTTTGTTGAAGCGGTGAATTTCGTCGATGAAAAGTACCGTTCGCCTGCCGTAATGCCGGGATTTTTCCGACGCCGCCATTACTTCTTTGATTTCCTTGATGCCGGAGAGGACGGCGCTGAAGCGCAGGAAATCACTGCGCGTTTTTCGAGCCACAATGGTGGCCAGCGTGGTTTTGCCGGAGCCCGGCGGCCCCCAGAGAATCATCGAGCCCAGTTCATCGCGCTCGATTTGGCGCCGCAACGTTTTCCCCGGCCCCAGGATGTGTAGCTGGCCCACGAAATCTTCGATCGTTTCGGGCCGCATGCGGTCGGCCAAGGGGGAGGGGGTGGCGGCGCGCTGCGGTGCGCTCGCGGCGTGGTCCGGGGGAGTGGGCTCGAAGAGACTCATGGGTATCGGTTCATCGGGTCATTTGGCCATCGGGCCATTGAAAAGCTGTCAGTTGTCCCTGGTCAGTTGTCCGTTGCAAGAGAAACGCGGAGGTCGAGAGCCTTGACAGGCTGCGGAACAACCCTACAATGCTGTCATCCTGAGCCCGTTCGCTATCATTCTGAGCGCAGCGAAGAATCTCGCTCTGTGTATTTTCAAGGCAATGCGAGATTCTTCGTCGCCGCTGCTCCTCAGAATGACAGCGCTTTTGGATTTTTCCGCAGCCCGTTAAGCCATTGACGACTGACAACGGACCACGGACAGCCTTTAAATGGCTCGATGACCTGATGGCCAGATGACTTAATACTTGAATCCTCTCTGCCGTGCCGCCTCATAAAGAAAGATGCTCGCCGCGGTCGCTGCGTTTATGGAATCCACTTCCTTCCGGATGGGAATACTTAGAAGTTGGCTGGCGTACCGGGCAATCTCTTCCGGCAAGCCGGTGGCTTCGCGCCCCACAAGGATGGCAATCGGCCCCCTAAGATCTGCTTGGGAGACCGATGCCGGGCTGTGGCTCTTCGCCGCCACAATTCGGACGTGTACGCTAAGGAAGGGCAACGCCTCATTCGGATTAAGGCCGCAGACCAAGGGAAGCCGGAAGATAGCTCCCGCCGAGGAGCGCACCGCCTTGGGATTGAATGGGCTGACCGTCTCCTGCAAAGTCAGGAACGCCGAAGCGGAGAACGCCAGAGCGGTGCGCATCATCGTGCCCAGGTTGCCGGGATCCTGGAGGCGGCAGGCCACGACCATTAAAGGTTTGGCGGTGGCCACAATCTGCTCCAGGTTATAAGTCGGAAGTTCCACTAAGGCGGCGATTCCTTGCGGGGATTGCGTTTGTGCGACACCGTCAAACAATCCATCAGGGACCTGCGTCAATTCGGCTTCCGGCGGCAGGCGCTGAAGCAGGGCGGAGAACCTCTCCGCTGCTCCGCTGGCCACCAACACGCTATGAGTTTTGACGCGCGGGGCGGCATTCAGTGCTTCCTCCACCAGGAACGGGCCTTCCACCGCCAGCCAACCTTGTTTGGTCGTCCCCTCGGCGAGCGCGCGCCGGAAGACCTTCATGAGGGAATTAGCGGGACTGGAGACTTCTCGCCGATTTATGGAACGCATCAGATGGCCTTATCCGGTTTAATTGCTGCGACCACAGCTTAACCCCATGGCGTGGCGAAGTCGAGAGCCGACCTTCCCTGCGGGACGCAAGGAGGTATGCTGGGCGCTCGCTTGTGATAGAATCCCGGCGGTTTTATGTACACCGAGGAGGTCTCCATGCGAAGGCTGGGATGGTTTTTGATGCTGTTCTGTGTCGTACCCGTTGTTCACGGCCAGGAAATGAGCGGGCTGCTAGCGGATTTGACGAAACCCCATGACTATGTTTTGAAGCGCTCCGGAAGTTGGGACCGTACCGGGGGGAACGCCGACGCGCGCAAGATTGCGCCCGGTGAAACGCTCACGGTCCTCGAGGATTCCGGCCCGGGCGTCATCACCCACGTGTGGTTCACTATCGCCAGTGGGGAAAGATTTCACCTGAAAAAGCTGGTACTGCGTATGTACTGGGATGACGAAGCGACGCCCAGTGTGGAGGCGCCCATTGGCGACTTCTTTGGCTTGGGCCTCGGTGAGTATTTCAATTACCAATCTCTCCCCCTGGCTGTCGGTTCCGTGAAGGCCTTGAACTCATTTTTCCCCATGCCCTTCCAGAAAAGAGCCAAGATCACGGTGACCAACGAAGGCGCGCAGCGGGTGGACGCGTGCTATTTCAACATTGAGTATCGCGTTTACTCAAAACCCTTGCCTGCCGACACGCTCTATTTTCACGCCCAGTATCGGCAAGCCACTCCGAACCATGGGTGGACAAACCAATGGCAGAGTAATGGTGACCCCAACGTTGACGAAAAACCCAACTTGAACGGTGACGGCAATTACGTTTGGCTGGAAGCAACGGGGCGTGGGCATTACGTGGGTGAAACCATGTCGGTGTTACAGAACCAGGATCAGTGGTGGGGCGAAGGCGACGACATGTTTTTCATCGACGGGGAAAAGCTTCCCAGCATTGAGGGAACGGGTTCGGAGGACTACTTCCTGGGAGCATGGGATTTTGGCGGCAAGCCCTTCTCCTATGAGCTATTCGGCGCACCGGTCGTCGGCAGTGAAGTTGCGGGGAGCCATTCGTCGGTTTATCGCTTCCACCTGGATTCACCGATTCCCTTTACCAAGTCAATTCGCGCGACGATCGAGCATGGCCACGCCAATCACCGCTCGGACAGCTACTTCTCGGTCGCTTATTGGTACCAAACGGAGCCCCACGCTCCTTTCCCAGCGTTGCCGCCCGTTGATGAACGCCTTCCCAGGCTTTATCCCGTGGGTGGACCGGGGAATGCCGCCCAATGACGAACTTGGGAAATCGAGTCAGTGGGCTATCGAGCCATCGGGCCATCGGCTGATTTGAGATTTGCGATCTTGGATTTTCGATTTGTGATTTGTGATTGGCGATTGATCTATCGGAGGGCTGGCGCAGAGCGCAGCTCTGCGGCGCATAGACATGACTGGAGTCCGGCGAGCCCATCACTCTCAAATAGCTCGGCGCGGCGAAAGGCGCTGCTGGTCAAGAATTGCAGCCGTGCTAAAGCGCAGAGCTGCGGTCTGCGCCAGTGCGCCCAAGGCTTTCGGGCAAATCCTGGACTATCGGTTGAGTATCTCTTGTTGCTCGAATCGAGTGGGCGGATCAAAGTCGAGAGGCAATCGACCAACCGGCCATTTATCCCTGCTCATGAGGTGAGTTCCACTTCACCCCTTGGGCTCGCGATGCGCGCAAGCATCAGCGGTTTTTCAGCAGGCTCTACGCGGACATCAATGGCCAGGGTTTGGCATACGCTCGTCAACGCTTGCGCCTCCGGTGATTGCAATTCAAAGGTCTCGATATGGCATCCTGGCGGAGCGTCGGCGGCGGGATGGACCGAATCGCGGCCCCACTCGATAAAGAATGGCAGCAACCCGCCACGGTCGTCGTGCAAGTGAAACAATTTCCAGCTCAGGATTTTGCCGTCGGGACGCGAGCGCGCGCCGTCATGAGGTCCGTCAATGGGGAAGCCTGCCGCCACTGCGGCTTGCGCGAGCGCGGCGAGGTCCGGCGTGTGCACGGCCCAGGAAATGAGTTTGGGCTCACGCAGGGTGAGCACCTGGGTGAACCAGGCCAGCGAAGATTGCCGGCAATCGGGGGCGAGAATTTCCAGATAGCAGCTTGGCCCGAGCGCCAGCAACGCGTTCCGTGTGCCGCGACCGGGGTGAACACCGCCGAAGATCGCGCGCACGCCGGTATGCCGCTCCACCCAGGCGACGCCCCGGTCGAGGTCATCGATTCCGAGGATGATGTGGTCGAGACCTGTCATGCCGCGAATTTATACCCTTGCCCGTGTACGGTGATGATGTATTTCGGCTGTTTGGGATCGTTTTCAAGCTTCTGCCGCAGCCAGGCCACGTGGACGTCCACCGTGCGCGTGGAAGGCGCGGAGGCGTAGCCCCAAACATCCTTCAAGAGCTCCTCACGGGTCAGAGTCCTGCCCCGATGTTCAACGAGGTAGCGGAGCAGTTGAAATTCCTTGGTCGAAAGGGTGGCGGGCGCGCCGTCGAGAAACACCTCGGAACGGCGCATATCGATGCGGAGCGGTCCAAAATCGTAAAAGTCCGGCCCATCGCTGCCCACCCGGCTTCCCCGCCGCAGCAGGGCCTCCACGCGTGCCAGAAGTTCCGCCATTTCAAAGGGCTTGGTGAGGTAGTCGTCAGCTCCGATCTTGAGTCCCTTAACCTTGTCGGCCATCTGGGTGCGCGCGGTGAGCATCAGGATGGGAGTGGTAAAACCGCGTTGCCGCAGCTCCTGGCACACCTCAAAACCTCCCTTGCCCGGCAACATAACATCCAGAATGATAAGGCCGAAGTGGTTGCGGGCGGCTCGCTCAACGGCATCGGTTCCATCGTAAAGCGCTTCCACCGAGTAGCCCTCGCTGCGCAGACGATCGGTGAGCGTGAGCACCAGCCCGGGCTCATCTTCGACTAACAGGATATGAGAATTCATTTGAATCTCGATTTCTCCTTGGGCGCTTCGGGTGGCATTAACCTGGATTCCTCATCAGTTTGGACGCCCTTAGCCCCGAGCGTGGAAGTAACCCCTCACCCGATCCCCCCAGGGACCACCCTCTCCCCAGGGGAGAGGGAAGGGGAATTTCTCCTGCATGGCGAGGATATAAGCACCATAACCCCCGCCCTTCCAGATCCGCAGTGAAATTCCGGATTAAAGGACCAGACCTATCCCGGATGCAGCAAGTTTCACTTGGCCGCGGGGAAATGCAGCGTGAACGCACTCCCTTCACCCAGATGGCTTGCCACGGTCAGCCTTCCGCCCATGGCCTCCGCGGCTTCCTTCGCCAGGCTCAACCCCAATCCCGTGCCATGCGTCTGCGAAGTGCGCGCGGCATTTCCCCGGTAGAAGGGTTCGAAGATGTGGGGGATTTCGCCGGGTTCAATTCCCTGCCCTCGATCCTGGACCGTAATCAATACCTCTCCCGCCTCCGGTCCCGACCCGGGTTGGGCGCGAATGCCCATCCATCGTCCTCCCGCCCCATACTTCAAAGCGTTCGTCATGAGATTTTGCAGGCAGCGCCCGAGCGCCTTCGGATCCGCTATGACGGGAGGAAGGCCGGGGGCCACTTCCTTCTCGACGGTAAAGCCGTTGGCGGTGGTGAGGTGGGCCAAATCCGCGACGGCAGAATCGATCGTTTCCGCCACGGGGACAGGAAGCGCCTGGTATTGCCGCTTTTCGTTGCGCGTCGCGGCGAAGAGCAGCACCTGCTCAATCATCGCGGCGAGGCGGCTGGCCTCATTGCGGATGAGCGCGCCATACTGCTTCACCTGGGGCTTTGACTCCACCACGCCGTCGGCAAGATTCTCCGCCGCCGAGGAGATGACGCTTACAGGAGTGCGCAGCTCGTGCGAGACCCCGGTGACAAAATCCATTTGCATCTTCGCCAGCCGGCGGGTTCTCTGCGTCCCGACCAAAACCAAGGCCATGCTGGCGGCGAGCAGCAGCAACACCCCGAAGCTCAGCAGTAGGTCCTTTCTCCAAATCATTGCCACTGCTTCCGCCAGGGAACCGCCCGGATGCCGGACCACCAGTCGCCATCCCGCGGCGGAAGCGTCCGCGAGGATCGGTGCGCCCAGAAATCCCCGCCCGCGCGCAGGAGCGTCTCGCCCGGTTCCCGGGAAGGGAGGGGACGAAGACGGAATCCTCTCGCGTCTTACCGTGTCGCCTGGCTCGCGGGAATTTCCCTGCCGGGGTTCAAATCCCCGCCATCGGCGCGAACTGAACAGATGCGCCGCCTCGTCCGGCGATCTCACGAGGTCCTGTGAAGGGCGGACCTCCGATACGTAAATGAATTGGGGGGGAACCGCAGCATCAACAATAGCCACATCGTAAAGGAGGCCGTCAGGGCCTCCGAAGTACCTCTGGGCAAGTTCGGGAAGGAATCGCTTCAGGAAGACATCGCGGTTTAATTCGACAATCATGAACCCCGCGGGCGAGCAGTCCGGCGGGCAGCCATTTCGGTACCTGCGATTGCGCCAGCCCGATTGGAGAATGGGGCGCACCATCGCCAGCGACGCACCTTGAACTCTCCAACGCAAACCCCCAGGTCCGAATTCCCCGCCCCGCGAAGTTAGCATGGTACCGAGATTGGATGTATCGCAGAGAACCCCCAGGCGCGCCGGGCAAGCAGTCGCCTGAAAAGAGTCTTCCTGCGGATTGAACTGGAGGAACGAATAACTCTCCCCCCTCTTTTCTTCCCATAAGTAGTAATTGGCCACCAGTTCCCGGTGGTCGGAAGATCGTGCCCAATCCCCGCAGTCCTGGGCATAGAGATCCTCAATCGCGGGAGCCTGATCCGGCGGGCGGTAGGTGAAATTCGTGCAGATTCCGGCCAACTCGCGATGGAAATCCTCGCGAAACCCGTTTATGCCGGCCTCGAGCGCGGCTTGCTTCCTTTGCAGTTCCGCCGTGCGAATCTGATTGCTCCAGCGGAATTGCAGAACCCCCAGTACCACTAGCAGCGCGCTGAGTCCGGAGATAATCCCATAGGCGCCCAAAGACTGTTTGAGTTTGGTAGCCATAGACCTAATATTAGACGATTTAGATGCCGCCCGCGCTACATTCGTGGCCCGCTTGGCAGGTGGCGTGCCACCGGGACCGGTTTCTCATCAAGGATCGCGCATTAGTGCCCTGGCCATCCCGTCAATCGGGCTATAGCATCGTTGAGTGAGCGTGTGATTTAGCTCGGAATTCTCACCACGACTCTGGAGGGGCGGGGCTTTAGCCCCGCCGTTGCAAGGCCGTCCTGATTATTTCTAAGTCCCGCACCCCGCGCAGCTTGCAGCCGCAAGCTGTGCGGGGTGCGGGACGAATTGAGGGCGGGAGCCGCGATTTCGGCGGGGCTGAAGCCCCGCCCTTCCAGCATCGTCCAAATGTGGTAAGAAGTCCGGCTTAGTATTAATCCCTCGCGCCCCTGATTCAACCGCCATTCGTATAGGCTGGGTTTACGGCTGATGCAAGAAGCCCCACGCCACCCGTTCTATGCGTGGGAGTACTCAGCCTGTCGGGGAAAGGCTTACCAAGGTATCTTTCTGGGCCAACAAGGGGTAGGCTGAGAACTTTCAAGGGACGGAGCAGGTATCTCAGGATCGGGATGGTGAATCATGATGAAACAACAACCCGCAGTGCGACTCATGGTGGTAATCGTTCTGGCAGGGTGGGTCGCCCAAGCTCGCGCGCAGACTACGGTGACCTCCACCGAGCAGGACCAGAAAGAGCTGGCGGTCACCGTTTATAACTCCAACGTCGCCCTGGTGCGCGACGTGCGCCGCGTGCGCCTGCCGGACGGCGCCATCGACTTGCGTTATATGGATATCGCCGCGCAGGTGAATCCGGCAACCGTCCACATTGTTTCTTTGACGGCTCCCAAGGAACTCAATGTGCTCGAACAGGACTACGAGTACGACTTGTTAAGCCCGCAGAAGCTCCTGCAAAAATACGTCGGCAAGCAGGTGACTCTGATCCGTGTAATCTCGGAAAACAATTCCACTAAGGAAGTTCCCGTACAGGCCGTACTCTTGGCTGACAATGACGGACCCGTTTGGAAGGTGGGAAACGAAATTATCACCGGCATGGGAGCCGACCGTTACGTCTTCCCCGACCTGCCCGAAAATCTCTACAGTAAGCCGACACTCGTCTGGCTGCTGGACAATCGGAAGGCAGGTGAGCAGACGGTGGAGGCTTCTTACCTGACCAATCAGGTGAACTGGAATGCTGATTACGTGCTCACCGTGCACTCCGACCAGAAGGCTGCCGATTTGAACGGCTGGGTGACCGTGGTGAACCAGAGCGGTGCGTCTTTCCGCAATGCTCAGCTCCAATTGGTTGCGGGGGACTTGAATCGCGTCACGCCTCCGCGCAGCACGATGCAGTTCGCGATGGCGGCCAAGGCAATGGCCGCGCCCCAGCCGCAATTCGCCCAGGAAGCAATTTCCGAGTATCACCTTTACACGCTCGAACGCCATACAAACATCCAAGAAAATGAAACCAAGCAGATCAGCCTGCTGGCCGCTGCGGGCGCGGCGGTGGAGAAGGTCTTTGAAGTTGACGGCCAGTCGTATTATTACCAAAACCCCCAGAGTCCCGGCCAACCTACCAAGGAGCCGGTCAAGGTGCTGATCAAATTCAAGAACGCGGAGGCGAACTCACTGGGAGTTCCCCTGCCGGCGGGAACCGTACGCGTCTACCAGGGGGATTCCAAAGGCCGCGTGCAATTCATCGGAGAAGATCGCATCGATCACACTCCCAAGGACGAAACGGTGAGCCTCCACATCGGCAACGCCTTCGACGTGGTGGCAGAGCGCAAGCAGACTGATTTCCAGCGTCTGGGCTCCCGCAGCGTGGAAGTGGAGTATGAGATTTCGCTACGCAACCATAAGCCCGATCCCATAACCGTCTTTGTCAATGAACCCATCGGGGGTGATTGGACGATACTCAATTCAAGTTTTAATTTTGAGAAGACCGCCGCCTTTGCCGCGCGCTTCACCGTGCCGGTAGCGGCCAATGGCGAAGCGCAGCTCAAGTATCGCGTGCGAATTCATTGGTAGAAAGGGCGCTTATGGCTACAACTCCTCTTACTCCTGACCTGGCAGCGCTTATCCTTCGGCCGGCGCGGCTCAGAGACGCCCCGGCATTCGCAGGCCTCACGACCCAACTCGGGTACCCCTCTTCGCCCAGCCAGGTTGAAGAGCGCATGACCACCGTGTTGGGTGATCCTGAGCATCATGTTCTGGCGGCCGTTTGGGGAGGCCACGTTGTGGGCTGGGCGCATGCCTATATATGCTGCCTGATAGAGAGCGACTCGTTTGTGGAGCTCGGAGGTTTGGTGGTAGACGAATCCCACCGCGGCAAAGGAGTGGGGGGAAAACTACTGGAGATGATGGAAGACTGGGCGCGCCAAAAGGGAGGCCGCACGATTTCCGTGCGCTCCAACGTCATTCGCCATGAGGCGCACAAATTCTACGCGGCACACGGGTACGATCAAATCAAAACTCAGCATGCTTTCCGCAAGCGGCTTTGAATCTCATGGCCGGACCGGCGGCGGGGCGTCCAACCACGGCCCAACGACATCGGCATTTTTTGTTTTGCCGGTTGGGCGGAAGGCAAGGATCAGATTTCGGAGGAATTAATCCAGGTTGCGCGCACGGAGTTTGCGAGCGGCAAGATTTTGCGCTGCGTGAAGCGTGCAGAATTCGATTCTGCCCGGCCGCGCGCGGCGCCGCGGGGATTTTAGGACCTGCGGCACCGCCGCGGGTTGGGGGTTAGCTTTTGCGGGTTCCGTTGCACGGGGTGTGACGTCGGAGAGCCATGACAATATCCGAAAATAAATTGCCGCCATCCGTTCCTGCTCGACCGTTTGCATTTGCAAGGAAACAGGACTCACCATGCTGGCCCGGGAACCGCGGCCCGCAACCATGCTGAAAAGTGACACCACGCCCGCCAGGAGTAATATTAGAAACGGGATGGGTAGACCTCGCTTATTCTCCATAACTCTCTTTCGACTGGATTTTGTCTTCTTGTTGGGGAATTCTTAACACTGAAATCGAACTCCCTACACTTAATCTGACGTGTCACACTAAGTTTGGTTACCCAAAAGGCGACCCTTTGCAGTCAAAATAATTGGATGCGAGCGCCCGCGAAAGGGTTACGCGGTTTCGGCTGAAAGCCCATAACTGCTACAGAATCAACATGCAATCCCCGTAGCTGTAGAACCGGTAACGCGCTTCCACCGCATGTCGGTAAGCGCGCAGCACGAAGTCTTTTTCCGCGAAGGCGGAGACCAGCATAAGCAGCGTCGATTGCGGAAGATGAAAGTTAGTAAGAAGTCCGCGTACGACCCGGAAGGGGAATCCCGGAATAATGAACAGGCGCGTTTCGCCATGCCCGGGCGCGATGCTTCCGCCGTGTTCGCACGCCACACTTTCCAGCGTGCGGACACTTGTTGTCCCCACGGCGATGACCCGTCGGCGACGTTCGAGCGCCCGGTTGATAGCCGCCGCAGCCGTTTCTGAAATCTCGTAGCGCTCAGCTTCCATTTGATGGTCCTCAATCTGTTGGGCTCGCACCGGCTGAAAGGTTCCCAATCCCACGTGCAGCGTGATTTCGCAAGTTTCCACGCCGCGCGCGGCCAGCGCGCTGAGAACCTGTGGCGTAAAGTGCAGTCCCGCGGTTGGCGCCGCCACGGCCCCGCGTACTTTGGCGTAGACGGTCTGATACGTGGCGCGGTCGTTCGCTTCGTCGCGGCGCTGGATATAAGGCGGCAAGGGCACGTGGCCCAGCCGGTCAATGGCTTCTTCAATCGTTCCTGTACGCGCCCGCAGCCGCGCCCGGCGCACACCGTATTCGCCCCGGCCCAGAATTTCCGCTTCCAACTCGTCATCGCCAAACACCAGCACCTCACCCGTTCGCACCTTGCGACCGGGGTGTACCAATCCCTGCCAGATATCCTCGCTTTCCTGCCGGGTCAGCAGCAGCTCAGTTTCGCCGGTCAGGAAACCACGCTGGGTGGGATTCTTTTTTCCCACCGGCTGCGAGGTAATTCCCCGCCGCCGGCCCAACAGGCGGGCGGGGAAAACCTTGGTGTTATTGAAAACCAAAAGATCATCCGGCTGAAGGAGTTGAGAAATCTCGCCAAAAGCCCTGTCTTCCCATTGCTTTGCCGCACGGTCGAGCGCCATCATGCGCGAAGCATCACGCTCGGCGAGCGGCCTTTGGGCAATAAGTTCGGCGGGAAGCGTGTAGTCAAATTCTTCGAGAAGCATCGGGATGCAATTATGAATTATGAATTCTGAATTATGAATATGTTTCTTGTAGGGTTCCTTCAAAGTCGCGGGCGCCAGATACCTCCATGGCCATGAATGCATCACCCGCGAAGAAACCCCTCACCCGTCCCGATGTTGCGCCAAGCGCGAGAGCGAAAACGGAATGTGATAAAGTTATAAAATGATTGCGCCCACAGTCACCATCACTTCCCGTGGTATCGAGCGGCTTGCCTCCGGTCACCCCTGGATTTACCGCTCCGACGTTCTCCCCTCGGAGGGAGTTGAATCAGGTGTGGTGCGCCTCATCGATAAAAAGAATCACTTTTGGGGGCAAGCTCTTTACAGCGGCAAATCGCAGATCACGCTGCGCTTCCTGACTCGCGAAGAGCGGCCTTTTGACGCCGCCTTCCTGACTGAGCGAATTCGCGCCGCGGCCGCGTTCCGCCAGCAAGTGGCGCCGCGGGCGCAGGCTTATCGGCTGGTCGCTGCCGAAGGTGATCTGCTTCCCTCGCTCATCATTGACAGATATGGCGATTGCTTCGTCATTCAAACCCTGAGCCAGGGCATGGACCGGCTGAAGTCCACGGTGGTCGAGATCCTGCAAAGGGAATTCGCACCCCGCGCGATCCTTGAGCGCAACGATGCCGCTGTGCGCGCTCTCGAGGGGCTGCCGGAGCAAAACGGCGTGCTGGCAGGGGAAGAAACCCGTGAAGTCATGGTGGAAGAAAACGGCGTGAAGATGTGCTTCGACCTGCTGCACGGGCAGAAGACCGGCGGGTTTCTCGACCAGCGCGAGAATCGCGCTGCGGCCGCAAATTATGCCCAGGGGCGAGCGCTGGATTGTTTTACCTATACGGGCGGATTTGCCCTGGCGCTTGCGCCCCATTGCGATTCGGTGCTGGGCGTGGATTCCTCGGTGGACGCGCTGCGACAGGCGGAGCGCAACCACCTTCTGAACGCCTTCACCAACTTGCAATGGAAGGAAGCCAACTGCTTCGATTATCTTAAGGCCGCCGACCAGGAAAAGCAGCGTTTTGACACGGTGGTGCTTGATCCTCCCGCTTTCGCGCGGCAGAAAAGCAACCTGGAATCGGCGCTGCGCGGCTACAAAGAACTGAATTTGCGCGCGATAAAAATCCTGAACCCCGGCGGTTATCTCGTTACCTGCTCGTGTTCCTTCCACGTCAGTGAGGCCGACCTGCTGGAAGTGATCGCCAACGCCGCGCTGGACGCCCACCGTACCGTGGTGGTCGTCGAACGCCGCACGCAGTCGCGCGACCATCCCATTTTGCTCACCGTTCCCGAAACGCATTACTTAAAGTGTTTAATTCTGCGGGTATTGTGAGAAGGGGGAAAAGCCATACACAATGCTGGTCTTGAGTATGGTATAATGAGGCATCATGGAGAAAGCGCGCAAGATTACCGTGGAGGTACCGCTCGAGCTTCTTGAAGAGGCGCAGCGAGCCAGTGGCGAGGGTATTACCCAGACCGTCCGTACCGGCCTTCGCTTGCTAGCGGCGTCGCGAACCTACGATCACCTGCGCCAACTCCGAGGCACCGTCCGGTTCACACGCACCTTGGCGGAACTGAAGGCCGACCGATGATCGCGGCGGACACAAGCACATGGGTTGCCTTTCTGGAAGGCCTCGGAGGCAAAGACGTGCATTTGCTGGATAGGGCGCTGGAAGAGCGCCAGGTGTTAATGGCGCCGGGTGTGCTGACCGAGTTGTTGAGCGATCCGAACCTTCCTTCCGATGTGGCCAAAACTCTCTGCGAAGTGCCTCTGATCGAGGTCGGGGAGGGCTATTGGCAACGTGCTGGATTATTGCGTGCGATGGTGCTGGCCAAGCGCCGAAAGGCGCGCCTTGGTGACGCGCTCATTGCACAAAGCTGTATGGACCGAGGCGTTTTACTCCTCACGCGCGACCGGGATTTCCGAGCCTTTACCGAGGCCGCGGGCCTCGACGTTGTATTTGGCTTCGGAACCCACTGATCCGGCCGCCTGGAAGCATTTCGCAGTATGATCGAGATACAAACCCGATGGCAAATAGAGGATTAGGATCGTCTCGACTTGTCGCGATGGCTGGCTTGGCTGGAGTTTCGTTGCTTCTGCCGGTTCCACATGCTCAGGGCCAGACGAACGCCCCCACCCTCAAACTGGTCATTACCATGGGTCAGCCGTTTGTGGCGGAGCCGGACGCGGCGCGCATCCTGCTTCACCTCCACAACCCCACGCAGCAAACCGTTTGGCTCTATCGGCGGGCAAAGGGGAAGCGCCCGCCGGAGGACCTTGTTTACGATGAAAACCGGCCTGCCGAATCCACGGGGGGCTCGACCGTGGATTTCAAACTGCAACTCGTAGACGCCCAGGCCGCGGCGGTTTCGCCGGCGCAAGCCTTGACGCTCGAGTATGTGAATATGCCCAAGCCGCGGCTGGTGAAGCTGGCGGCCGGCGGTGATTACGAGGAAACGTCCATCGTGCAATTACGGCCGGCGGTAGCGGAGGGGCAGAAACCGATTTGGGGAGCTTACAGGTTAGCCGTGGTGTATGCGGCGAACTTTTCCAATGGAGAAGAATTCCAGCGCAATCTCGGCGCAACACTATGGCAGGGTGAAGTGACGAGTAACACCCTTACCGTCGAACTGCGGGCGGCCCTTCCCGACTCCGTAGGAGTATTGGGCGGATCCGCGCTGGGTCCGGACCTCAAGGCGCGGGCGGGCATCCGGGTTTCGCTCAGCGACGAGCAAGGGCAGTTGATCGATCAGCAAGTCACCGGGCCCGACGGACGATTTTCCTTTGCCCACTTGCCACTGACACTCTACTGGGTTACCGGGCGCCGCGAGGCCGCCGCGGAGGACACCGTGACCTTTCGTCATGAGGAACTGACCCGCGCCACACCCAGCGTCAACACACAACTGGTCCTTTATCCGCCAGAGATTTACGAGGCGAAGAAATTGGTGCACAAACCCGCGCTGCTCCGGGTCTTTGACGGCGGCGGCCAACCCCTCGGGGGGATTGATATTGATGCGGTTTTTTCCAACGGGACCGTGATCGACGACGTCAAGGCCGCTACCGGCGACGATGGCACGGCAGTGATGGAATTGCTCCCTGGCCGCAGTTCCCTCTCCTTGAAACGGCGCGGTTGCGCCGAGCAAGCAGACCGCGCCGACGTTACCCCAGGCGTCGGCGTAGAGAATTTCAAGTTCATCTTTGATTGCGTGAAGAAATGAGCGCGGAGGCATTCTCACGGTTGTCGCCCGCGCATGGCAGGTCAACCGAAAACTTGCGCCGCAACCGTGCACGTTGTGTAGGGGCGGTTCGCGAACCGCCCCTACTTCGGCCATCCCTCGGGCGGTTTCTTTTTGGTGAGGGATTTCTTCATTAAACCCTGCCAGTTGCCGTCGAGCTTCAGGACATCCGGCTTCGGGCTGGGCTTGGCAGATGCCCTCGCACTTGTCTTAGACGCGTGCTTCGCTGTTTTCATGTTTGCATTCATTTCTGAGGAAGGCGTTCCCATCGAACGATAAACTTGTCTCCAGGCATAAAGAGTTGATCAGATATCCAATGGGGACCTGGTCCTGGGCCGAGGTCGGTGCTAATTTTTAGCCACAAAGGAGCGTTTCGAACATGCAGCGTTACTCCGATTGTGGGATATTTCATATGCTGAACGAAGAATCCAGGCAATGGTAAAACGACCCTGGAATCAGCCCAAATCCGGTATCTTTTACCTAGAGACTTGGGTTCAACATTTATTTCCTTCCCTTCGTATTCAAACAATCCAGTTTCATTGTTGAAGGTGAGCGCCGCATCTTGACCATAACCCTTTTTGGGCGGGTCACATTCAATTCTGTTTAGCTGAGCGTTCTCGGCTTTCTCGAACTCTAGTATTTGCCTGAACTTAAGATCTTTATGGCTTGGGTTTACTATTTCATAGTCAGTTTCGAATTCGATTTGTATGCCGCTTTCAACAGCGGTGAACGTACACGTGAAATGCATGTCCTTGCGGTATAGGTCGGTATACAAAACAATGTCCCGGAGGCGTTCTCTTATCTGAACGGGAAGCTCAAATCCTATCAGATGATGGAATATGTCCCTTGACGCTTCCTTGACTAATCTCTGCTTTAAGAAGGGATCAACCACAATGGCCAGCATTCCAGCGATCAATACGGCCTCACTAGTTTTCTGGCCTAAAACAGAAGGGCAATAACGCAAACCGATGAGACTGAGAGCGCAAAGTACAAGGCCAACAAGAACCCCATTCCATTTGCTTAGCCATTGTCTGATTTCCGTTATCACTGGGCGTATGTCCAAGCCGTCGGAATTTTTTGATTTGGCTAGGGTATACTGGCGGCTTGGGGCCAATCATTGCACACGCCCGGTCTTGCGTAAAGTACATACTTCCGTTCCATAATCATCTATTTGTGCCCATGTTGGGAACATGGTAGGATTCATTTGTGCGCATCATCGCCCGGCATAAGCTGGTTCGGTTCATTGAGAATTTGGCCGGCCATAAGGATTACCGCGCGGTGAAAGCCGCTCTGGACGCATGGTTCCACGAGGCCAAGCAGGCGGAATGGAAAAAGCCAGCCGATGTGAAGGCGTACTATGGAAACGCCAGCATCGTAGGGGCTGATCGGGTGGTTTTTAATATCAAGGGCAATGACTATCGCCTGGTCACCGCCATCGATTACCTCCGCGGCATTGTGTTTATCAAATGGCTCGGCAACCACAACGATTACGACCGGATCGACGTAAGGACGGTGCAACATGGTGATTAAGCCCATCAAGACTGAAGCTGACCATGCGACGGCGCTCCGGGAAATCGAGCGCCTTTGGGGAGCCGACGAGGGAACCTCTGCCGGAGATCGTCTGGAGGTATTAACGACTCTGGTTGAGGCCTACGAGCAGGCGCATTTTCCCATGGATGCTCCCGATCCCATTGAGGCGATCAAGTTCCGGCTGGAACAGCAGGGAGCGGATAAGAAAACGCTGATCGGCGTGATCGGCAATCGGACGCGAGTTTACGAAGTGCTTCGCCGGGATCGAGCCCTGTCCTTGTCCATGATCCGCAGGCTGAATCAAACGCTGAATATTCCCGCCGAGGTCCTGATTCGCCCGGTTCGCATACGCAAACGAACCGCGTAGCTACCCTCTCTTGGACTCAAACCCGGGCAAGAACTTTCCGCTGGCAAACCGCCGGGTCCCGACACAAGTCTAAATCAGATTCCCAAAAGGAAACTTCGGATGACACAAACGCTTGCCATTGTTGAACGGCTTCCCGGGCACACCGAGGATATGGGCGGATTTGCCGCTTTGGCGCTGGAACTGGGTTACGACCCTCACCTGTTTTTTGAGAGGGGCGATCGATTCCACATGATCGACTATTTCCGCACACGCATGCCCATCGCGGCCGATCATATCCACGATTGGTCCCAGATCACCAACCTCGGCGCGGACTTTGATGTGATCCTGTTAAATACTTCTTTCGTATGGCTTGATTATGGACCTCAGCTACAACAATGGAGTGCTACCAAACGCCTTATTGTGGTGCATCACCATCCTGAAGATATTGAGCTGAACCCGTATGGGGCGTCTCTCTATTTGACTCCGGCGGGTGGCCAAGAAAAGTGGATTTTCCCCATGTTTTCCAAGCCACCAGCCCCGGAGGGGTTAGGGCTAGAGAATGATTCTCTGTCCCCGCACGGTGCCACGGAACTCCCCACACTCATCACTATCGGCACGTTCGAAGGCAAAGATATCGCCGGAGCCATCGGTTATATGAAGGCGGGCGGTAAACTGGTGCACTACGATCGCCATCGGTGCGGCTACTTCTTGGCCCACGAAGGGTTCTATACCCAGCATCTTGGTCTCGATGGCCTACAATTCATAACTTCTCTTGCCCAACAGGACAAACCGGTTTTCCTTTGGTTGCCGATTGTTTCACCATCGGATTATATGGTGTGCAGGTTTACCGCCGCTCTAATCACTGGTGTAGATTTGAACTGTATTATGGTTATGCCCGAGCGCCTGCGGGAACTGTACGGGTTTCCAGAAGATGCTGTCATTACGTATGACACTTCTGTAACCGAAGCAGAATGTCTGGAGAAACTTCGTCAATCGCCGGTGCAACAATATGAACGGCGAAGGCAGTTGTGGATTTGGGCGGTCGAGCGATGGAATAAGAACTTAAGTGTCTTTCAAGCGCTGTTAGGGCGCCGGAGTGCATAGCCCGGATTTCTCACCAGGCTGAAACACTCTTGGGGGTTGCCGGAAGGGCGGGGCTTCAGCCCCGCCGAAACCGCGGCTCCAACCCTTTGTCTGTCCCGCGCCCCTCGCAGCTTGCGGCTGCAAGCTGCGAGGGGCGCGGGACACAGGAATAATCAGAAAGGCCCTCTAACGGCGGGGCTGAAGCCCCGCCCTTCCAAAATCGTGGTGAGAAATACCGCATAGGCATTCGGGCCGCTCGCAGTCTGCGTCCCTGCGATGATGGGCGCAGGGATGCGCACCCCAATCCTGCCTTACATCAACGACTGCATCACCTGATCCAGGATTTCCTTGGGCGGGCGCACTTTGGATTCCGGCAGGGTTGCCAGCGCCTCATCCACCACATTCAACTGGTCGATGAAGTTAGGCCGTTCGGGATCCACATAGAAGAGCCCGGTCACGATCTCGCCCTTGTCGTGGGATTCGGTGAGCATGTGCAAGGCTTCGCCCTTTTTGGTGGGGTTGTATTCCGAGGCAAGCTTCCGCAGCAGAAGGTGCGAACCATCGTGCATGGTAATACTGGTGGTTGTTCCCGGGTCGTAATCCACGGAAATGTCTTCGAAAAACGGAATAAAGCTCACGTCTGCGACCGGTTCGTCGTGGTCCTTGACGTAGCTGTAGGATTTGGTGGAGCCTTCGTGGTCATTGAAGGTGACGCAGGGAGAAATGACATCAAGCATGGAGGTCCCGTGGTGAGCGAGCGCGCCCTTGATGAGCGCCAGCAATTGGCGCTTGTCACCGGAGAAGGATCTGGCAACGTACGTGGCGCCGAGCTGAATGGCCAGCGCGCAGGTATCGATGGGCGGCAGATCGTTGATCACCCCGGTTTTGAGCTTCGAACCCAAGTCGGCGGTGGCGGAGAATTGGCCCTTCGTCAGACCGTAGCAGCCGTTGTCTTCAATAATGTAAATCAGCGGGAGGTTGCGCCGCATCAAGTGCACGAACTGTCCAACGCCAATGGAGGCAGTATCGCCATCGCCGCTGACCCCCAGAGCGACCAGGTGGCGGTTAGCCAGCAGGGCGCCGGTGGCTACCGATGGCATGCGCCCATGGACCGCATTCACACCGTAGGCGCTATTCAGGAAGTAGGCAGGACTTTTGGACGAGCAGCCAATGCCGGAAAGCTTGGCCACGCGGTGGGGTTCAACGCCCATTTCAAAGCAGGCTTCAATGATCCGCTCGGAAATGGCATTGTGGCCGCAGCCCGCGCAGAGCGTGCTCTTGTTGCCCTTGTATTGGGCCATTTCCAAGCCCACGCGGTTGGTCTTTGCGGATGGGGAAAAGGGAACCGTGGTAGTTGCCATAATTAGTTTGCCGCCTCCTGGGAAACAATTTCGTCCGTTACCGAACGCGCGTCAATGGGCAAGCCGTCATAGTGGAGGACGCTGCGGAACTTGGCGATCTGGTCCGCGCTGCATTCCAACCTTAGCAAACCCAGCATTTGTGCGTCGCGGTTTTGATCCACGACGTAGACGTGTTCGTAGCGATTAATAAAGTCATGAACTTCCGGGGTAAAGGGGTAAGCCCGCAAGCGGCAATAGCCGGCATCGATATCTTTCTCGGTCCGTAACTGGTCAAGGCTTTCCTGGATGGCCCAGTGGCTGGTGCCGTAGGCGATGATGCCCACTTTGGTTTTTTCCGAGTCGGCGATGATGGGGCCCGGCACCTTTTGGCGTGCGGTTTCAAACTTGTGTGCCAGCCGGTCCATGTTGTTCACGTAAACGTCGGGCCGTTCACTATAGATGGCCTTTTCATTGTGTCCGCTTCCGCGCGCAAACCATCCGCACATGCGGTCCGGCGTTCCGGGCAGCGTCCGGTAGCCGATGCCGTCGCCATCAACGTCTTTATAACGCTCAAAGCCACCCATGCGGCGCACGTCCTCGGCGCTCAGCACCTTGCCGCGCGCGATGGGTTTGGCGGGATAGGGGAAGGGGTCGGACATCCAAGTGTTCATTCCCAAGTCGAGGTCGCTCATGACGAACACCGGGGTCTGCAAATCCTCGGCAAGATCGAACGCGTCGATCGCCATGGTGAAACATTCCGTCACCGAACTGGGCAGCAACATGGGGTGCTTGGTGTCGCCGTGGGAAAGAAGCGCGGTGGAGAGAATGTCGCCTTGCGCGGTGCGCGTTGGCAGGCCCGTGGAGGGTCCCACCCGCTGGATATCGAAGATCACCGCAGGGATTTCCACGTAATAGCCGAACCCGACAAACTCCGCCATCAGAGAAATGCCCGGCCCGGCCGTGGCGGTCATCGAGCGTGCCCCGGCCCAGCCGGCGCCCAGAGCCATGCCCAGCGCCGCGAGTTCATCTTCCGCCTGCACGACGGCAAAGGTCGCCTTCCCGGTTTCTTTGTCAATGCGATAGCGCTTCAGGTAATCGGTAAGCGTCTCGCAAACGGAGGAGGAGGGCGTAATGGGGTACCAGGTCACCACCGTGACGCCGGCAAACATCGAACCCAAAGCGGTGGCGGCGTTACCTTCAATCAGGATTTTGCCCTGGGTGGCATTCATGCGCTCCAGGGTGTGGGGGTCCGCTTTCACCAGGTTCTTATCGGCGAATTCATAGCCGGCCTGCGCGGCGTTCCAGTTCAGTTCCGCGGCCTTGGCTTTCTTGCGGAATTGCTTCTGCAGCGCCTTGTGGATTTCCTCCATCTCGATGCCCAGAAGTTTCGCCAGGATGCCGTCGTAAATCATGTTGCGAACGAGTTTGCGCAGCCGCGCGTCCGGGCAAACTGGTGTGACCAACTGATCGAAAGGCACGGGGTAGAAAATCACGTCATCGCGAAGACGCTTCAAATTCAATCGCTCGTCGTAGACGCACGACGCACCCGGCTTGAGACTTAATACATCTTCTTCGGCGGTCTCGGGATTCATCGCCACCATGTATTCGCTATCCCGGCGGCGCGCGATGTAGCCATACTTGGAAGCCCGGATGGTAAACCAAGTTGGGAGCCCCGCGATGTTGGAGGGAAAAAGGTTCTTCCCTGAAACCGGGATCCCCATTTGAAAAATTGCCCGGAGTAAAACGAGATTGGCAGTTTGACTGCCCGAGCCGTTTACGGTCGCCACCTGGATGCTAAGGTCGTTGATGCTTGGTGCTCGCTCTGCGGGTGACGCTTCTTCTTTCGGCTCAACGTGAGTGGTTGCCATCAGTTTCCCCTTGAGTGCCCTTTCTGTATTGGTTTTAAATCAGGTCGTACTTCCTGCCGTGTGCGTCCGGAGGCAAACCGCGAGGTTGCGAGCCGCGAACTGCCCCCAGTGCGGCGCTGTTGCGGGGGAGAAAGGCAGACTAAGGAATGCCCATTCCGTCCAGAGCCGCACTTCAAACCGATCCGAATCTCGCGATCTAATAACGGACGGCCCTCTCCCGCAACGCTTCTATTATATCAAACCTGACGCGCGAGCTGATTCATAAGATGCAATCGTACGCTCCGCGCGCAATTTTTATAAGCAGTTTATTGTAGTACAGCCGGTACGCGAGGAACTTGCTCGCCTGAGATGGGAAAGGCTGCGGGGGTTAGCCCCGATTTCTCGCCAGGAGGTTGGAAGGACGGGGCTGACGAGCCTGCGGAAAAAAGCCTCATCGTAGACAACCACCCCGGCGCCCAAGGCGCCACCCCTCCTGAATCGGGAGGGGTGGTATTTAAGAACTCCCCTCCTCAGATGAGGAGGGGTGGCGCGCCGAGCGCCGGGGTGGTGTTGATACAGCATTGGAGGGTTTCCCCGCAGCCTGTAAAGGCCTGCCATTCCGAGAGCCCCAAAGAGCACCTAAGCGTGGGAGGAAATGCAGGTCAGGGGCGAACCGCTATATTACTTTTCCGTGACGGGTTGGGGAGGCTTAATGGGGACTGTCTTATCATCAGCGGCCGACTGGCTGCGGAGTCGCGTGCGCAAGGTATCTTCGGTGGAGCGAATAATTTGCGCCCCGCGCGACGACATCTGGTCCATTAAATCGGTCCGCAAGGCGATCAAGGAAGCCGCCGACTCCTCATATGCCTGTTGGAGACTCTGCCGCAGCCGCCCTTCGGAATCCTCCAGGAGGACTTCCACCTGCTGACGGAATTCCTCCAGGCAATTGCGAGTAAGTTCCTCCGCTTGCCCGCGCATGATATCGAGAACTGATTCCACCAATTGCGTGGAGCGCCGCTCGAGTTCGGCGAGCCGCTGCTCGACCGTCGGGCCAGCCACTGGGCCAGGCCGCGCCGGCGCCACCACGGGAGGCGCCACGTGCGCAACTGGCGGAGGAAATGCTGAAGCGCGGGGGGCGGCAACCGGCGCGGGAGCGGTGTGGGCGGCTGGGGGCACGGACCATGCTTGCCGTTCCGTCGGAACCAACCGCCCTTGCAACATGGTCCTGATGACAATTTCCCAATCAGGGGGCGGGTTGGGTACGCCCCATAGGTTCTGAGGTTTTATGAGCTGAATGGCAATCTCGTGCCCGGCAACCCCCGGCGCCGGTTCCCAAACTCTGACGCAGACACCTTTCCCCGACGTCCCAGCCTTGGGACATCCGATGGTGACCAGCATCCCCACCAGGATTCGATAGGAGGTTCGAACCAGGCAGCCGTGTAGATTCACGGTGGCGGTCTGCGTAAACTCCCGAAAAGGGGTTCCTGAAGCATCCTTGCCGGAAAGAATCACCGTCGTGATGTAGTCAATCCGCGTGCTTCGCCTGCGGACGGTTTGAGGGTCTTGCGCGTTCGCCGTTTTAGAGAACGGGTTGTTGTCCATATACGACCGGCCATCCGCCAGACGTTCGCAACCTGCTCTGCGGGCCGGGCTTGGGGACTTGCCACTCGGGGGTCCGCACCGGCCCAACGCCGGGTTGAGACCTCAGCCCCCAAGTTTATTATACTAGTTATATTCCACCGATGGTCAGCTTTTAAGGCAAATATTCCTTGAAAGGCAAATACACTTGTGCCGACACCGACCAAAGAATTGCGAAGCATACTGCCCCATCCTTCGATTGGCAAGACCGGTCTCCGCCCGGCTGACGTGAGAAGAAACTTTCACCCGCTTGGAATTTTGTGTTTCGATTCGCCCATTATGCAGTTTGCCCTGTAGATAGTGCCGATGGGACCCACCCTCGCTGAGCTGGAAAGGAGCGCTGCTAAATTCGAGTCGAAGGCGATGCAGGAACCAGAACCTGAGGCTACGCGGCTCCAGGAGCAAGCGAAGCTATGCCGGGAATGGATCTCTGCGCTTAATAGTGGAATGTGGACCCCCTGAAGGAATGCGCTGCCAATCCCCCCAAAATTGCACCCGATCTGCCCGAGCGGAGATCCCCAATACCCTGCGCAATTCGTCCCGTGATAAGTTGACGCTCCCATCCTGCTGAAGCTTTTCGGCTGGGGCAAAAGTCTCTTCTCTGCGTGAACCGGCTTGCCTGAGTCCTCGACCAGACGCTAATGGATTTATTTTCATTGATTTCGAGTAATCAGCGCGTGCTGCGAAAGCTTCGTTTGTGGCATTCCATATGCATATAAATGTTCCCATGAAAGTTCCATGGTGCAACTCGCCACACATTTCAGGGTTCTAAGGGAGCAAGTGCGGCAGCGGCCGTAGGAGGTTTCTGATGAAGGTCAAAACACTGATTTGCAACTGTAAAGGCCTTGATCCCTTCCGCTACGCCGATATGAACTCGCTGGCGTTCGAAATTGAATCCGAATTTGACGTTACCTACGCTGCCGTGCATCCCCAGCTCTGCGCCGAGGGGGGAAATCGAGTTCTCGAGGATGTGCTTCGCGCTGCCGAGGATGATTCCGATACCTACGTAATGGTCTGCGCCTGCGCGGAAGAAACCCAAATGAAACTTTTCAAAAAGGCTCTGCGCAACACCGAGTTCAACACCGAACATTTTGTGCCTCTGGACATACGCAATACGACCAATGACGGAATTCTGGACCGAATCCGCGACCGGCTGAAGGAGCTTGCCGATCCCAACAAGCCACGCCATTGAGGGCCTTTGGGGAATAACCGGTCCGGTTATTCATGTGATGCATGAAGGATCGAGGAATGCCCGTGCTGAGCTATCTTCGCGAGAAATTTCCCTGGTTTCCCACAATTGACGCTGACGCTTGCCGTGCGGACCTCCAATGCCTCAACTTCTGCCCGCATGACGTTTTTGAATGGGACCCCAAAACCGGCCGGCCGTTCGTGGCGCATCCATTTCGCTGTCTCCCCGGCTGCGAAATCTGCCTCGAAGGCTGCGACACCGGCGCCATTTCCTTGCCCACCAAACGTGAGTTTCAGATCACCTTAAAAAGGCTGCGCGGGACCCGTAACAAGCCGCACACCTCACCTCATTTGTTGTAGGCAAGTCTAAACCTGCAGGAGCCTGTTCCAATCCAACCCCGGCCCCCCCTCACCCACCGCCTTGCGGTCCCCCCTCTCCCCCAAGGGGGCGAGGGAAGAAGAATTCTCAGTTTTGGCGCACTCTTCATGAGTTGCTCTGCGCCAAAAGGAGAGGGTTTGACAACCAAAAACCAGAAATATCTACCCTCGCCCCCCTTGGGGGAGAGGGGGGCGAATAAGTAAGTAAGAGTCAGCTTAAGTGAATGGCATTAATGCTAGCCGGAATTTCTAACCACACCTGGACAACACTTCCGGAGGGGCGGCGGTGTCGCACTTTATTAATTTGTGGGCGCGTAATAGCCCTCCCGCGCGTAGATGGAGTACTTGTGTGTGCGGGGATCGCGCCGCTCGTTAAGGCGCACTTCGATGGTGCGGTAAGTTCCGTCCTGGCGCTTATTGGTGGGGGAATAGCCGAGGGTATAGCCCTGCTTGAGCCAGGTGATGATGGTCTGCATCGCCGAGGTCACCGAGATGCCGTTGCGGGTGTCGATCATTTCACCGCCGGTCTGCCGGCAGATTTTCTCCACGTCGTGAAGCCGCGGCTCCGGGTGCGTCAAAAAGAACGTCCGCGAATGCTGAAGGAACCCCACCTTGATGCTGTAAATGGGAGTTCCGGATTGCTGGGCCGCGCGCACGACTTGGGGAACATCGCGCGTCTGCTCATCAGAAGGCTCGTTGTCCGAGACCAGGATGACGGCGCGGCGGCGTTCGGGCGCCGCGCGGCCCAGGTAGAGCGCCGCTTCGTACAGGGCATCGTCGATGGCGGTGCCGCCATAGGGGCTGAGCGCCCACAAATCGACGGAAAGGGCCTCGTGGTCCGAGGTCAGGCCCTCCTCCATTTCGGGCTTCTCCCCGAAGCTGAAAATGGCCACCTGGTCTGCGGGCTTGAGCAGCGCCAGCGTATCCAGAGCCCCCGCGCGCAGTTCTTCCAGCGCCGCGGCGATGCTGGAGCTATTGTCGACCACCAGCGCCACCGCCAGCGGCAAATCCGCGTGGGAAAAAACGGAAATTTGCTGTTCCGCCCCGTCTTCGAAAACGTGGAAATCCTCCTGCTTCAGAATGCCGACAGCGCGCCCGCGCTCATCGTGGACGCCTACATCCACCAGCACCAGGTCAACGTTCGCTTTGAAAGTCGGAACACCCGCTGCTGGTGATGTGGGATGAGCGCGCAAATTGGGAGGAGCGGCGGCTTGGGCGTTCAGGCGGGAACAGCCGGCCAGCGTCAGCAGGGCGAGACTTCCGAGCGTTAGGACCAGCTTCATGAACTACTCCCCACCACTCTTTGTCGAGATGCGGCCAGTCAGGGAGGTGTTGTACGCTGAGCCTGCGGCCGCACCAGAACTTGCCAGCAGTGTTATCATGCCACGGCGGGAGTGAGGAAGAGCGGGACTTTAATAGGCTGCGGAACAACATGTTGGTGCTGTCGTTATTAACCTCCCCCTCCGATCTGTTCTTCCGCACCACCCCGGCGCCCAAAGCGCCACCCCTCCTCATCAGAGGAGGGGAGTTCCGTCTAAGCTCCCCTCCTGACTCAGGAGGGGTGGCGCCTTGGGCGCCGGGGTGGTTGTCCGCGACGGTGCATGGTTCGCCACCCTGCGAACGATGCGGCAGTGGAGAGACACGCTGGGGCTCCCTTCTCATTGTCTTTTGGTCTGACTGGAGGCACGATGCAGGAACAATACGATGGAATCATAATTGGCACCGGTCATAATTCGCTGGTGATGCAGGCCTACCTCTGTCGCAGCGGCTTACGGGTTCTATCTCTTGACCGGGCCGACGTCCTGGGCGGCGGCTTGGCGACGATTGAGAATCCGCGCTTCCCGGGCTTTTGGCACAACACCCACTCCTTTTTCCACCGGGCTCTCACCGCCATGCCCTGGTATGGCGATTTGGAACTCGCCCGGCACGGCGCGGAGTATATCGAGCCGGAACTGAACGTGGCCATGATTTTGCCCGATGGCCGCGCGCTCGAATGGTGGACGACGATCGAAAAATCGATTGAATCTTTTGCTGAGTTTTCCAAGAAAGACGCGGCGGCATTGCGCCAATGGGTGGATGAATTCCGGCCCATCGTGGAGAAAATTCTGCTGCCCGAAGCGCAATCCCCGCCGCTTCCCCCGGAGCGCCGGCGCGAGCTTCTCAGCCGGTCTCCCCTGGGGCAGAAACTCTTGAGCGTGTCGGCGCTCTCACCCTTGGAGTTCGTCGAGCAGGAATTCCGCAACGACACGATCCGCGCCGGGCTGCTCTTCTTCAATGGACTGCGCGAGGTCGATCTGGGGCTTAAGGGATTTGGCCACAGCATTCCCGCGCTGCTTTCCGGACAGCACATGGCGCAGATGTGCCGGGGCGGCGCGGCCAAACTCGCCCAGGCCCTGGCGGCCGACATTCGCGAACACGGCGGCGAAATCGTGACCCAGGCTGAGCCCAAATCCATTCTACTTCGCCACGGGAAAGCCGTGGGCGTGGAGCTTAAGAGCGGCGAGAGGATCACCGCCCGCGCCTTTGTGGCCTCCGGACTGAATCCGCAACAGACGTTCGTGCAACTGATGGACGCGGACACGGCGCCCCTCCACCTTCGCCGGCAGGCCGAGGCGTTTCAATTCAACTTGCTGGCCCCGCTCTTCGCTCTGAATGTGGCTCTGGAAGAGCCGCCGCGTTACAAAGCTGCCCGGCAGCGGCCGGAGTTGAACCGGGCTTTCATGGTCATCCTCGGCCTCGAAAAGTACACGCAGTTTCCGGAGATCGTGGCGGCGCACGAAGCCGGCCGCATCCCGCCCACCGTCATGTGGGGCGCGTGTCCCACGCTGTTTGATTCCACCCAGGCGCCTGCTGGCAAACACACGGCCTTCATGTGGGAAAAACTCCCCTACGCGGTACAGGGCTCGGCGGCCAACTGGGACACCATGAAGGAACGTCATGGACAGGTGATGCTGCGTCTCTGGTCAAAA
>JBEKQO010000057.1:0-30960 GCA_049519635.1 Terriglobia bacterium
CCCGGATTTCTCACCAGGCTGAAACGCTCCTGGGGCTGCCGGAAGGGCGGGGCTTTAGCCCCGCCGAAATCGCGGCTCCCGCCCTCTATTCGTCCCGCACCCCGCGCAGCTTGCGGCTGCAAGCTGCGCGGGGTGCGGGACTTGGAAATAACCAAGACGGCCTTGCAACGGCGGGGCTAAAGCCCCGCCCTTCCAAAATCGTGGTGAGAAATGCGGGTTAAGAGCTGAAGGGAGGAGCCAGAAGAATAATGGGGTCGTGGCAGGCCACGGCAGGGGGTCAACCCTGAGTAGCCGCACGTTTTAACCTGCGGATCGCGCGACTCCCACGAACTCGCAACCGCAGCGGGGTTGAAGCGTTGAAGGTTCGGCCCCTCCAGGGCCGGAATGATTTCTCGGCTTTCCTTTCCGCAGGTTTCACCTACGGCTACCCACGTTATCCCACTTCGCGGGATTCAGACGCGGGGACATTCTTTGGGCTGGACATCCCTGAGGGCTGCAAGTTGGAGCCTCAAATCAGTGGCTGGTTCGTTCTGCCCATGCCTTCCACGTGGCGGGGTCTGACAGCATCTTGATGAAGATTCCGCCCACCACGGAGCGCGCTTGGAATCCCACCTGCGTGCCGTCGCGAGTCCAGTACCAGTCGGTGAGGGGAACTCGGGTGGGCGATTGGCTGACCCAATCGTAGATCGGGGCAATAAGCTTTTCCCAGCCTGCGGGCGACTCCGCCAGGGTGGCGGTCCATAGCTCCCAATCGACCTTCGTATAGGTCTTGCGGTTGTCGAGGGGCAATCCGTAGCGGTTGAGGTGATCTTCGTAAAAAGCGATTTCATTGCGAGCGACTTCCGGGGGGAATAGGTTCAAGCCCAGAATCTTGTCCCACACCAGGTTGTACTTCTGGCTCCAGGTACCAGGCTTGTCAAAGGCCAGCCGATAATGGTCGCCGTCGCTCGCCATCTCCACCCAGCGCGTGGCGAATTCCTGCGCTTTAATTCGATACTGAGTGGCGGCTTCCTTCTTTCCCTGCATCTCTATGACGCGCGCGTAGGAGCCCAAGCCGAGGATGGCTTTGATCGAGAGATTCGTGTTGTGCGCCAGGTGTCCCGCGAAGTCATCGGTGCAAAGCTGGTTTTCGGGATCAAGGCCTTTTTCCGCGAGGTACCCGGCCCATTGATCGAGAATCGGCGCGTACTTTTCGGCGAAAGCCGCACTCCCCTCGGCTTGGGCGATGGCAGCGAACAGGATGAGCATGTTGCCAGATTCCTCCACGGGCATAGTTTCGATTTTAGTTGGGTCGCGTCCGTTGGCGAGGGGATAAACGCCGAGGTCGTGAGGCGCGTAAGGAAACGGCCACTTCCCTGCCTTCACGTAGTCCATCACCGGCGCGAGCGATGCTTCGACGAGGTGCGGATTCGCGAGCAGCAGAACAGGCGCCGCCGGGTAAATGACGTCCACGGTGGAGATGCAACCGCAACTGAAGTTTTCTTTGGGAAAATAGTAAGGTGTCTGGCCGTCAGGCGCCGCCACCAACTTGTGTGCGGCCAGGCTTTGCCGGTAAGCCAGCGCCGCGAGACGCGCGTACTTCGCCCCGCCCACTCGAGTGAGGTCCGCCATGAGCCGGCTATCGAACTGTTCACTCTCCTTCCGCAGGGAGTCGTAATCGCGCTCGGCGGCAGTGAGGAGATCGGCAGCCTGCGCGCCGTTGCGCCGCCAATAGGGCCGCAGTCGCTGGTGAAAATACTCGATGGAATAGAGGTCATCGTAAGCCAGGATGAGATGCCGGGCCGCAGGCTCCGCGCCAACCTGGCCCAAATCGAACACCAAGGCCATGAGTGGCTCGCGAATGTTGGCGGGGCGTGGCATGGCGGAGTCGTCCCGGCCGGGCAGACGGCCCTCCTCGACAAACGCCCCGCGCTGGGAGTCAGCACTCGCGATGGCGCTTGCAGTCACGGCGCCCGTCGGCGCGGCAGCATAAAGGTAGCCCCAATCGATGCGGAGGTCATCTCCGGATTTGGCGAGAACGGGTTGCGCCGCAGATCCCATGCGCAGCACACTGAGATCACCGACCTTTTCGCGCGACCACACGACCGCCTGGTCCTCCGTGTTCACCACAAGCTGAGCGGAGTTGGCGTAGTAGATGGAAACCGCGTGCGAGCGGCCGTCCACAGCACGGGCTTCCCAAATGAGATAGGTGACCGGGCGGGAAAACACGTCCAAGTCGCGAGGCAGGAGTGGAGTCAGGAACGTCAGCGTGACGTGGACTCCTGCGCCTTCGAACTCATAAACCGTGCGGGTGGGGAGCACGGCCAGCCCCACTTGCGGCAAGGCTTCCTCTTCCACCCCCTTCCCCATGATCCGGTAAGTGACGCCATCGATCCTGATCATGCTTTCGAGAGACTGCGGCGTGCCGGTCCAATGGCGGGTTACGTCGTCGGTGAGGTGGTCCGCGAAAGACCAGATGCTGAAGTAAGGATCGGTGGTTACCAAAGGAACGGCGCGCGGTTGGAATACCTCCGCCGCCCTCGTGGGTGTGGCCGCGAGCCACACCAGCACCGCAAGGAGGATGAATGCAAATTTCCATTGTGGGGTCAGTTCGCGCCGAGCGCGCCGAAAGCGCTTTCCAAAATCGCCCGTCAAGAAATGTGTCGGATGATATTTTTGCATAGTTGTCATCCTATGAAGCCTTTCGTGAATGATGAAACCTAACCGCCTATAGCATTGCGGGGACGACGTGGACGATGCTTCCTCCCAACCGCGGCGCCGGCCGCCGGGGCTCCAGATGACGCGCGATAAGCAACGCCGCCTGGCGTGCATCGTCCACCGCCCCATGGGTATCCTTTTCCGCCATTCTTATAAAGGCGCGCACCCATAAGGCCCATATCGATACCGCAGGTCAGGAGCAATTAATTTTGGATGCCGGGTCGTAACGATGGCTTGTGCGTCAGCCTTGACCGATCTCGGAAGCCGGCTCATGGGTGATTCGGCTGGTAGCGTCAATGCCGAACCAGAGGGCCGCGGCGGCAACGGAAAAGAAGCTCGCCACCCCAAATGCGACCGGCCAACCATAGTGACCGGCAATCCAGGGAGTCAGCAGGGTCGAGAAGAATCCTCCGAGATTGCTCCCGGTGTTCAGAAAGCCGGTGGCAGCCCCGGCGCTGGCCCCGCTCATTTCGCTCATGCTTGCCCAGGTTGGTCCCTCGGCGGCCAAGGTCAATGCGGCACCCAGCGAAAGGATAATCACTGCGGCCTTGGGCCCCGGCACAATCCCTCCGAAGTAGACGAGGACGGCCGCGGAAAGGAGTGTCACAATGGGAACGATGCGCCGGCCCTGACGGTGGCCGAATCGCAGGCTGAGCCTGTCACTGATGCCGCCGGCAAGCGGTGTTGTGATCGTGGCGACAATAAACGGAATCGAGGCGAGAATGCCGCTGCCGAGGACGCTGAACTTTCGAACCTCAACCAGATAGTAATAGACCCACCAGATGAACATATAGCTGGCGTAAGACTCGGCGCTATAAGCGAGCGTCAGCTTCCAGGCCTGCATACTCTTGACGATGAGCTTCAGATCGGGGCCGGTAGGTTTGTGTTCCGTTACCGTCGCGGGGGCGTTGCGGATCCAAGCCAGTTCCGCGGCGTTGACACCGCGATGCTGCTCAGGGCGGTCCGTACCATAATAAAGCCAAATCAAGACCAGGGCCGGCGCCATGAGAGAAGTCACTATCATCGCGTGCCGCCAACCCAGGTGGACCATGAGATAGGAAATCAATGGTGCGGTGACGGCGGTTCCCAGCAGTCCCCCGGTTTGGACCCAGCCGTTCGCAAAGGCTCTCTCGGAGTTGGGGAACCACTGCGAGATCGCCTTGGCCCCCCCCGGGAAAGTGGGGCTTTGAGCGGCTCCCAGGATGCCGCGCAACACCATCAGGCTGATAATGATGCCCCATGTGGACGTGAACACCAGGTTGGGTGTAATGGCTTGGCCAAAAGCCAGCACTGCCCAAATCAAGGCCGCAACGGCCAGGATGAAACGAGGGCCATATCGGTCTAAGAACATGCCTGCGGGGGTCATGAAAACTGTGTAGGTAACCAGGAATGAGGAAAAAATCCAACCCAATTGCACCGGCGCGAGGTGGGTTTCCTGCATCAGGGGATGTTCGGCAATGGTGATATTAACTCGCAGAACGTAGGCAGTGACGCTGAAGCCCACCAGCAGAACCAACATCTTCCAGCGCACACGCGAAGGTTGCTCGGGTTCAGAGAGTTTCGGGTTCATGGGGTTTAGGCAAGCTCCTAGCGCACGGTGGAGGCTGCCCGAATCTCGCCCCAGGCTTGCCCACCATGTTAACCGCACCGCTTTACGATATGCCGCAAGGTTTGCAGATTTGGGTCGTTCTTCGCCCTGACCCACCGGACGATGGCATCATACGGTATCGATGCGGAAGTTGCCAGTGAGTTTTCCACCGCGGGCAATCCCTCATATTCCCAGGATAATTGAGATATTAGCGAGCGCTTTCGCCGCAGTGCGTCGGACCCGCAAAAGGAAAACAAAAGGCAAAGGGCAAATAGCAAAAGGTAGAAGGGAAAGGCAGGGCGTTCAGTGATCCTTGCCAAGAAGACAGGAAATTGCGGTATTGCCGTCCGCAGCGAGGATCACCCCATGCAAAGCGTCCTAACCCCGGAAAAGCGACTCAGGGTACCAGGTGCGGAAGCAGTTAGCCCGGATTTCTCACTTGGGGCTTGGAAGGGCCGGGATTTACAAGCTGCGGAAAAAACCTACAACGCTGTCATTTTGAGCCCGTTCGCTGTCATTCTGAGCGCAGCGAAGAATCTCGCTCTGAGTTTTTTCAAGGCAATGCGAGATTCTTCGTCGCCGCCGCTCCTCTGCAGAAACTCGACGCGTAAGTCCTTGGAATTCAGCAGGCGTAGCGCGGACCTGTTTTTTAGGTCCGCGGCACGTCCCCGATGGACAAGGGAAAGCCGCGGCCCTAAAAAACAGGTCCGCGCTACCCTTCCTCGGCCCGAGTTTCTGCCCATCCTGGGCAGCCGCAAGGCTGTTAATGCTCAGAATGACAGCCCTTTTGGGTTTTTCCGCAGCCTGTTTAGCCCCGCCCTTCCGGCAGCACCGTCCGAGCGTGGTAAGAGATGCGGGCTGGAGCGAACATAGGGGTGGGCGGGGCGTACGCCTGAAACGACCCACCCCATTCACTCTTTACCAGTTCCGCCTCCATCCCGCCGCTGGCAATCCCGTCTTGCTTAATCGTTAACTCAGTAGTGCCGCATGGACCTTGGTAACAGCGCTGACGACGTCTTTCAAGTCATCATCCGTCCACTTCGGACCGATGTACAGGCTTGCATAACGGGCCTTCAGTTCGATCGATCGCGGGCTGCACTCGGGCCCATATTGCATGGCCTTTCCCCTTGGGGTATTGAAAGACGGCCATTGCGGATGGGGCGCTACCTTGTCCGCGATGTAACCCATCGTGGGCAGATTAATCGTGCCCAGGATGCCGATACTCATCGGCACGTTCTCAGCGGTCATGGCTTTTATGAATTGGTCGCATAAATCCCTGGTGGGCAGCAGCAGATCAAGGCTGATATTGATATCTCCTTCCGGGTCGTTGCTGGGCCGCAGCTTAAGGCCGGGGAGGTCTTTGACTTTTTCCGTCAGGTAATTGTGCATCCGTCGATGGTTGGCGAGCGCGGTATCCATTTTTCGGAGTTGGGCGCACAGAACCGCTCCGGTCTCTTCATTCATGCGGTAGTTGAGGCCGACGAGCGTTTCCGGGTGGCCGCTACGCACTGGGTACCGGCTCATGCCAAGGACGGGGCGGAAAATGGGCCGCACACCGCCTAGGTCGTGAAACCGGATGGCTCGTTCGTAAAGCGCAGGATCATTGGTGATGACACAGCCCCCTTCTCCGGAGGTCATCATTTTGGCGGTTTGGAAACTGTAGATTCCGATGTCCCCGATGGAGCCCGTCCGTTTGCCCTTGTAGCTTGCCCCAATGGCCTCCGCCGAATCTTCCAGCACCTTGAGGTTGTGCTCGCGCGCGATGGCCATTATTTTGTCCATATCCGCCACGGTGCCGGAAAGGTGCGAGGGTATGATGACTTTGGTGTGGGGCGTGATCTTCCTTTTCAAGTCTTCGGGATCCATGGCGAAGGATTCGTTTATTTCGCAAAAGACGGGCAAAGCCCCCGTCATGATGATGACGTTGTAATCGGAGTGCCACGTTTCGGCAGGAAGGATGACCTCGTCACCCGGTCCCACGCCCAGAGCGTTTATGGCGACGTGGAGCGCCGCGGTTCCGGAAGTTACCCCCAGCGCGTACTTGACGCCCATGAATTTTTGGAATTCTTCTTCGAATGTCCTCGCCTTTTGCGGTGGGGTGAACCCGTAAAAGCGAAACAAGCTGCGCGTCTCAATCGCTTCATCCAGCTCCCTCTTTTCCTCATCGCCAATGAAATTTGCTCCCTCGTAATCCGTTGTTAGGGGCGTGGAGCGCACCGGGTGGCCGCCTTCCACCGCCAGGTCCTGACGGGCAGAGCCCGCCAACAGGGGGGCGGAGGCCGCTGCGGAAACCGCCGCAAGAAACGTGCGACGGCTCATTTCAGAAACATCATCTTTTCTCATAAAGTTCCTCGCTGAGGTGAATTGTAGCCGGACGGACAAGCGGTCATCCGGTCAAAGCCGGTCCCTGGGTCCCTTGGGGGTGGCAGTCTACCTGATTAGCACCTTATTGCCGGTCTTCTGAACCTCGTGTCCCGAATCAAACCCTAGGTTTATTATACACTTTTTGTCATTGACAATCATGGGTGTTAAATTGATGGCGCAAACCCCTCGCTATTGACTCAACTTCACCGTATAGTCCCGATAGGCGGGAATGCCTTCGACCGAAGTCGCCATCTTCGCCGCCCGCATAATGGCCGTGGCGGCAACTTCTGCCCCCATTATACCCGCCAGCGCAATGTCGCGCTGCTTTTGCTCTCCTGGCAGCTTCAGTTTTCGGGTCGAGACGGCATAAAGGACATCCCCATCTTCCGTGGTGTGGTAGGGGTTGATGACCTTGGCGGCTCCCGTGTTCGCCAATCCAGCGAGCTTGGTCAAATCCCCTTTATCAAAATCCAGATTCGTGGCAATGACGCCGATGGTGGTGTGGGTCATCGAGGGGCGGATATTGGCGGCCGTCTTGGTGGCCACGCGCTCGGCCATCTGTTTCCGGACGCTTTCGGAAATGCTCACGAAACCCTTCCCGTCGGCGCGGCGGGCTCCGGCTAGGACCCTGCCCCCCGGCCATTCCACGATGTCGCCGGTGGCGTTCACGGCCACGATCGCCCCAATCACAAAATCTTTCACGCGGATGCTGGCGGTCCCAATGCCGGACTTCATACGCAGGCCCCCATAGTAGCTTCCGGTGCCGACCGTAGCGCCCGCTCCAGCTCCAACACTCCCCTCTGCCACGGGCCCGGTTGTGGCCGCCTGGCACGCTTTGTAGCCACTTTCGGCATCCGGACGAATCCTGCCGTCACCCACACTCAGGTCGTCTAGAATCGATGCGACGACCAAAGGCACAACCATCCCGGCGGGCCCCCAGTGCTCACCCTTGCCGCGTTCCTCGAGGTACTTCATCGCGCCGATAGCGGTCGATAGTCCATAAGAATCGCCGCCGGCCAAGAGTATTCCCCAAATCGTTTGCAGCGCACTGCCGGGCTGGAGCATCCCCGCCTGAAAGTCTTCTGGACCTGAGCCGTCGAAATCTACCCCGCCCGTTGCCCCGTCTTCAAACAGAACTGCGGTGCAGCCCGTGGGGCGCCGGGAGTCGGTGAAGTGACCCACTTTCACGCCCGGCACATCCGTGATGCTCCCGGCGCTTGCCTTCTCACCCCCAGGGCCTAGAGCCACTGCTTCGGAAGGGGCGAGATACTGCATTCCGAGCGAACCCATCATGGCAAGCTCAAATCCTCGGCGGCTGATCTTTGGCATAGAATGTCCCCCTGACGACCGCTCGAACAAAACTCCTCGGCGTGGCGAGAAATCCCCGTTACGACGCCTGGATCCCCTTTTGGGCGAAGGCCCAGCCGCGGCGGTCATCGATGATTTTGCGGGCGCGCCTTACCAACTCGGCTTTCTCCACCAAGCCATAATTCCGGGCGAGTTCCCGGGCACTGACTCCGGGGCGCTTGGCCCGGAGCACGAACCAATCCTCCCGCTCCATATACTTTTCCTCTACAACATCGTCCCCATGCTCTCGGAACAACTTCTCGCGCCGGGCTGTGCACTTCTCCCGCCCGTCGACGGCGTCGCGGTCGTAGACCCCGCGGTCCAAATCCAGCGTGATACGGCTCACGTTGATGTCGGCGCTCTTCTGATGGAGCAATTCTTCCCCGGTGATATCGTAGACGGTGCAGTCCGGAGCCTGCGTGGCAGTTACGATGTAGTAGTGGTGTTGGAGGGCGTGGGCCTTCAACGCGTTGCCGCCGGAGTAGGCGCTCGGCCAAATCACCAGCTCGGCGCCCTGATCCGCAAGTCCGCGCCAAACTTCGGGGAAGTCGATGTCAAAGCAGATCGCCATGCCCAGCCGGCCGAAGTCCGCCTGGTGAATCCCCACTTCTTCGCCGGGATTCACGGGGGGCGTGAGCCGGAGGAACTCGGGGGTCCAAGGAAAAACCTTGTTATAGACCGTTACGACTTTGCCTCCGCGATCCAGGAGCACCGCAGTGTTGCGGCGCTCGTCGCCATCCTTGCGATCGATGGGGCAGACGATATAGGTCTGATGCTTCTTGGCCAGTGGGGCCATGGCCGTGATGGTCGGACCCATCAGGATTTCTTCCGTGCCTTGGTCCTTCTGGCCTCGCCACGCTTCCGGCAGCGCGATCACATCGGAGCCTCGGGCGCCCTCACTGTCTACTACCTTGGCGACCTCTTCCAAGGATTTGCTCTGATTCTTCAGACCGATGCTGACCACCCGCACCGGACGCCCAATCTGGCCCGCTGTTTCCTCCGGCGCCATCGGGGAAGGACTGGCCGCGGCTTTGCTCTCCCGCCCATCGCCCCCCAGCCCGGCAATACCCAATCCAGTCAAAGCCCCAGCTTCCAATGTACCTTTGAGGAATTCTCTCCGACGCATTCGATCCCCCTCTTTTGCAGATGGTTGAGAACTGGCCCCGAACGCAGTGGTGTAATTTTACACCATTGCCGAGCAAATGGCTTTTCCGTGTGCGGGCGCGATTTTCGTAGAGATTTGTTGGTACTCGTATGCCAGGCTCCGGATGAGGTCACTACAGGTTCCGCGCGCCGCTGCGAAAATCTGCCGCCCTGAAGGGCGCCTCTACGAAGAGCCGCGGACCTCAACGACAGACGCCCTACGCTTGCTTTGCCCGAGGCCAACGGAGGTTTCTGGTGAAAATTCTCGGTTGACCTCGGTCCGTTCAACTTCCCGGAATCGTTAGAAGTAGAACTTAACAGCAAATTGCCCGATGCGCGCGGGATTGGCATTGGTTACAAAGCCGAAACTGGAATTGAGGATGTTGCCGATGCTGCTCGAAGGCATCCCGAATTGGGCGTGGTTGTAAACATTGAAGAACTCCGCCCGGAACTCCAGCCTTTTCGACTCAGTTAAGCGCAGGTCTTTGAGCAATGCCAAGTCCCAGTTGTTGAGACCCGGACCATGGAAATAGCGCCGGTTGGCGTCTCCGAGATAGCCAGTCGTCTCATCGGAGAATAACGCTGTGTTGAAATAGGGGTCCGTGCCGGCGGAGGGATTGCCTTTGCGCGGATTCGTGAACTGCAAACTCCCCGGCGTAACATTCGGCACGTCAACCATGCATCCGCAAGGGCCCGAAAAGCCTGTCCCCAAGAGGGAGTGGTCGTCAGGTTCCTGGAGAAGTATGGGCAAGCCGGTGGTAAATCGCGTAATACCTGTGAGTATCCAGCCATCGGTCAAGCGGTTAGGGCGCCACATTTTGTCAAAGGGCACGTGATAGCTGTAACTCATTACAAAGTTATGGGTGAGATCGAAGGCCGACAGGGACTTGCTGATTTTGGGGTCAATGGGATTAATCAGGTCACCTCCGGCGCCCCATCCTGAGGAGTTGTCAAGGGCCTTGCTGTAAGTGTAAGCGGCGAGGAATTCCAACCGGCCTACCGTATGGCGGAGGGTTGTCTCCAGGGAATTGTAGTTGGAGTTGGCCATGGTGGCGAAATAGGCGTCACTGGCAAAGGCCAAGCCAAAGGGTGCGCGGGTGCCGTTTACCACCCCTCCCGCAGCGGGGTAAAAGACTTGAGTTTCAGCGTTCGGCCCGCAGGTAGGTGTATTGGGCATGACATCCTGCGATTGGCTCAAGCTGGAGCAGAGGGAGGGGATACCGGGATTGGCTTCCACATCTCCTAGAAGTCTATGACCTTGCGTGCCCACGTAACTCACGCCAACCAAAGTGCTCGCCCCGAACTGTCGCTGGAGAGACAGGTTGTAGTGTTCAGCATAGGGGAGGCGGTTGCTGGTGGCAACCGTCGGCGAGCTTCCAATCGGTAAAAAATTCGCCCAATTGATACTGCTGTCGGGGTGCGCCGCGCTGACGTTGGTGGGTGGCAGTGGGGGTGGAAATCGCTGGCCCTCGTCATTTCCCGTCTGGCGATCAATAAAGGGGGTTGCAAAGAGCGGAGGAGTGGGGCTCGTATAGAAGAATCCAAAGGGTGCATCCCCTTGCGCGTTGAAGAATGCCGCGTCTTCAAAGGCCGTGTAGTAGATTCCATACGCGGCACGGATGCTTGTCTTTCCGGGCCCTCCCAGTAGTTTTCCTAAGAATCCACCCGAGGCGTCGGGGGAATAAGCAATACCGATGCGGGGTGCGAAATTGTTATAACGAGTCGGGGCAATCGTTTTCGGGATCCCCGGGTCACCGGGAAAGACCCAGCCCTTCGGGGCGCCAGGAAAGACCACCGACTGTTCGCCTAACACCATCGCCTCCATTTCACCAAAGGCTTCATACCACGGCGTGCTGATCTCATAGCGCAAACCATAGTTTATGGTGAGCTTGGGGGTGGCGCGCCAACTGTCCTGGGCATAGAGGCCGTAATAGCGCGAGCGTGTGTGAAAGGGAATTTGCGCACCCTGTTGGTAAAAATTCGGCGCTCCCAACAAGAAGTCCGCAAAGTCAGTGCCGGTTTCTTCCCCATTGAAGCCGAAGCTTCCGTTATTGGCCCCGTCCTGGTGGTAGGTCACCAAATCATAGTGGGTGGAGCCACCGAATTTCAGGGTGTGAGTTCCCCTCACAACGGAGAAATTGTCCAACACCTGATAGGTGTTGTTGGTCTGCGCGGCAATGTACCCGGGCGTCCCAATAGTGAAGTTGTTAAATCCAACGCTGGGGACACCTATGTATTGAGGCGCCAGGGGAACAATGCCCGGCGTGCTCGCGCCGGTAACGAATCCGAGGGAACTCAGGGTCGGTCCCAGTCCGCCGATCGGAACATCGCTGCTGTTGATATTGCGCACGTAGTTGAGGCGAAACTCATTCACGGAACTCGGCCCGAAGGATTTGGTCACGGAAAAATTGATGTCCTGCGCACGGCCGGTATTGGCGGCGCTGAAGCCGGGGACGTTGGCAGAAGGATACGGATTGACCACAGAGTATTGGTCGAAAAAATAGTACCCGGAGAGCAGACCGAAGTGGGTGTTGGCGTCGATCCGGCCGCTGCCTTTATTATCCTGCAAGGTATTGTCAAAAGCCGATGTCGTGAAGGTGCTGGCACCCAAGTTGGGAAGCGGGATGTATTGCATCAGGTGCCCCGCGGGGGCGGAGAAGGCAGCTTGGGGAATGACGCCATTCGGGAAAACACACTGGGCCGAGGTCGTGCAGGCGTTGGTCTGCGTGCTGGCGTTATAGAGGGAGTAAGGCTCCTTCACTTGCACGGGGTACCCCAGTTCTTGAGATAAAGTACTGGCCCAGGCAGCGCCGGTGACAGCATTGGGAGTAAAAACGGGAGTCCCATCCACAGTTGTAATTGACCCAAATGCCGCCGCGCCCAGGTCTCCCGTGCGGGCCGCGGCAGTGGGAACCTGTATCAGGCCCGAGTCCACACCGTTGACCACGCGGCTTCCCTGGTAGTCCGAGAAAAAAAAGACCTTATCGTGCAGGATGGGTCCGCCAATCGTCCCGCCGAATTGGTTTTGGTGTAATGTTCCGCGCGTCGGGGAAAAAAAGTTCCGAGAATCCAAATCCGAGTTGCGAAGGAATTCGAAGATGTCACCGTGGAATTGGTTGGTTCCTGATTTGGTGATGGCATTCACCAATCCACCCGCGAAATTGCCATATTCGGCATCCGCATTGTTGGTCAGGATGCGGAATTCCGCAATGGAGTCAAGGTTGGGGATGATCGCGGTACCCATCTGAACATCCTCTTGGACGTTGCCGCCATTCACCATAAACCCATTGGCGTCCTCCCGTTGTCCGCTTACCGAGAGGTTGCCCGGGTTCAGGCTTCCTGAGACTTGAGTTCCCGAGTACTCACCCGAGGAGACGGGGATGACCCCGGGCTGAAGCGCCAACAAGTCCGTGTAACTCCGCCCGTTCAGCGGGACAAGTTCCATTTTGTTGGTTCCAATGACCTCGCCCATCTGAGTATTGCTGGTTTCTACGTGGACGGCCGAAGCGGAGACGTTAATCTGCTCGGTTACGGAGCCCAATTCGAGTGTGGCGTCAACGTGCAGAGCGGTATTGACGTCGATGACCAACTCCGTCGCCCGGTAGGTTTTAAATCCGGTTTGACGAATCTCAAGATGATAGTGTCCGACGGGAAGGGTCGGGAATGAGTAGAACCCTGCGGAATCCGTCTTTGCCTTGTGCTGAACCCCGGTGTCGTTGTCAAAGGCGACGACCTCAGCGCTAACAACAACCGCACCGGTTGGGTCTTTGACCAGTCCGGAAATACTGCCATCTACGCTGCCCCAGCCAAGCTGTATTCCCAGCATGAAAATGAATACCCAAAGCGAGCCTCGCAACCAACCTGCACGAACGGTCATTTAATGCCTCCTGTCAATTTAGGTGATCTGACCCGAAAACCCTACGAATTATTATCATCCTACGCGAGTAAGGACAAATGGCGGTGGGTGCAGCAGCAACGGCTGTGTGATACCCGAAGAAACGATGTTGAGCAGCCTACAGCGTAGGGAGATCTCGCGTTATCTCGTGAGATCGGGCCCCCGCCTCTTTCATCTGAAACTTTCAATCAATTAGAAACAAATCGTAACAGTAATAAATTGTATGTCAAGGAAATATTTGCGTAACGAGATGTTTGCGTAAGGAAATGAAATAGCCTTCAGGATAATGCCGACCTTGAAATTATGGCCCAGGTATGGATACGCAAATTTTTCAGGATGCCAAGACCTTAAACCGCATTCTCACCCCACCTTTGGATTGGGCTGCCGAAAGGGCGGGGCTTGGGCCCGGCCGAAATCGCGGCTTTCCCTCTGTTCGTCCCGCACCTCGCGTAGCTTGCGGTGGCAAGCTGGTGGGGCCGCGTGACACGGGAATAATCAGGAAAGCCTTGCAACGGCGGGGCTAAACAGGCTGCGGAAAAACTCGAAAGCGCTGTCATTCTGAGGAGCAGCGGCGACGAAGAATCTCGCATTGCCTTGAAAATGCTCGCAGCGAGATCCTTCGCTGCGCGCAGGATGAGAGCATTGTAGGGTTTTTCCGCAAGCTCTTCAGCCCCGCCCTTCGGGCAGTGTCCTACCTTGGTGAAAAGTCCGGGCTAAAGGTCAGCGCTACTATAAGTGGGGCAGAGAGCACCACAAATGCAGCAGCGAATACCTCCGGCGCAAGTCCGTCAGTCTCCTCAGGAAGGGGCTTTCTGGGCGCCTTGGTGTCTCGGTGGTTCAGCCCCCTTAGGCGCATCTTTAAGCAGGCTTCCTGTAAAGCGCGGCCAGGACGATGCTCACCAGCAGCGTTGTAATCAGTTCCAATCCTATTTGTGCCGCCACGACGGTGGGGGACCAAGGCTGAATGGCGAAGTAGGTCAGATAGCGGCTAACCGTTGCAATCAGCCAGATGGCCAATCCATATCGAATGCCTTGGCCCAGCCACGCCTTGGCTTCCACGCCGCGCGCATAAATCCAAACGAACGCCAGGGTGAAGACCACGAAACTCAGCAACAGGAAAGGCATGTGCGCGGCGCCATCCTGCGGGGTGCGCACGAGCTGGGGGGTTTGCTGATAGAGTGGTTGCAAAAGCACCCCATGGATCACGAAGTTCGACATCGTGTAAATAACCAGGGAAACCACAAAGGCCAAGATGGCTCGTTTCATTGTTCCGTCACCTTTCGCATGGCGATTTAGAGAACCGATCTTCAAGCAGGCTTGCGTTGGTACTTCAGCCCGAACACGACAACCCACTCACCGTCTTTGTTCTGGTGCTGGACATTCCAGTCGTGATCGTCCGGTCCGGTGCGCACGATGGTGGAACAAAACGCGCGCGCGGTTCCATCGGCCTCCACAATCTGGAATTCCTGCTCCAGGTGGTCGCCGGTCATGGTGGCTTCGCCTTCGGTAAGGTTTCCCTCGTTGTCGGTGTAAAGGAAGGTGAATTTTTTCTTGGCGGGATGCCATGCGTACAAACCCTCATAAACCGGCACTAGTTTCCCGTCAATCAAAAACCAGGTGGTGAACTTCATCCCACGATGGTTCTCCGTCCAGCGCAATGTACACTCGACATGAAAGGGTTTCCCGTCCGGACCTTTGTCGCCTTCGGTCGTCCATGTGCCGCCGATCATCCAGGCCAGTTGGTCAAGCGGGTTCTGAGCCACAGGTTGAGTCTCCGACTTCAGCGGGGCGGCCAAGCCTATCAAAGCTGCCACCACAGCGACCAAAACGCGAATGCGCATGGGATTGATCCACCTTTCTTGAATTTTGAGTTTACCCTGATTCTATTGGAGTACGGGTTTACGTACTCCCACCGCGAGCAATCGATCAAAGTAATCGCGAAGCTGCGCCACTGACGCGTCGTACGGCTCCAGGCTTTGGTGGGCACGCGCTTGCATCACGGCGCCTTCCATGACCGTCAAAACGAATACCGCCAGTTGCTCACGATTGAGATTGGAAGGAAAACGATCTTTGGCCTCATCCAGACACTTCCGGATCCAAGCCCTCCAGCCCTCGAAATTCCTGGCAATTTTTTCCCGCGCGCGCGGCAGTTCGTCGCAAACTTCCAGCGCCAGATTCCCGATGGGGCAACCCTGGGTGCAGCCTGTATAAACCAAACCTTGGCGATACCCGTCGAGGATCCCGAAAATCCTCTCAATCGGATCCTTTACGCGGGAGAATACCGGCTCAATCACGATGGGCCACAGCAAGTCTACGTAGCGGTCGAGCACAGCCAGGAGCAATTCCTCTTTGGTGCGGAAGAAATGGTAGAGGCTGCCACTACGCGCGCCGGACTTCTCCACCACATCCGCCAGGCTGGTGGCTTCGTAACCGCGTTCCCAAAAAAGGAGCCGCGCTGTTTCCACAAGCCTTTCCCGAGTTGTAGACGGCGGACTCAATTGGATGCCAGTGCACTGCACCGTAACCGTGGAGGCCTTCGACGTGGACCTTCATGGCATAAAACCAAGGCTCCGCGGCGCGACGTTAAATGTACTTAGTTAGTTGACCAACCAACGATCAAACACAATAGAATCAAACAACTTTGTTGTCAATTGTTTCTTTGGATATTCTTTTGGAGAATTATTCTTGGCGCCGACAGCGAGTCAAGATAGGGGCTGGAGCCCGTCGGAGACAAAGTCTAAGATTTTACCTTGTGCCGACTCTCGATCTCCGAGAGACGGATATTGGGTCAGGGACACCGTCCGGGCTGCCGGGAAGGCGAGCTTTGCCGGTTGGGCCGGCGCATTCAAGCCCGCTGGGGGTTCCATCCCGAGCGCAGTGACCGTGGCCTCCGCTCCCGGGCCCGTCAATCCCTCCAAGAGTTCAGCGGAATGCTGCCCCCGCTATAAGCCGTTAAAGGAGTCGGCGATTTATAAGATTACACTTGCTTCAAAAACCGAAGAGGAATACATTCCCTATCCAATTGGGATGTATCCGTCGGTACGAACACACCCCCTGACCACTGTGCTCGCTCACGGAAAGGATGGGGGATTATGGTTGACGATGGAGAACACAAACTCAACGGGAGTCTTGCTCTTATCTGGGTTCATGGAAATGTCTACAATGCGAAAGTGTCTGTCATGATCACAGACTCGTGTTACGTCCAAGGCGATCTCGAGTTGGGACTGCCGTCCGGGACGGTCGGAATACCTGAAAATGAGTACCTGACGTTTGACTTCACGCACAAAGGTGGCATTTGCGGTCAAATTTGCATGACCGTTGAGAAGACGATCCAGATTCCGTTTTCCGCCGGAAAGCCGAATGTAACGGCATTCGCTGTAGTTACCGGGAAAGTGGCCGGACAGGATACGAAACCGTTCCCCAAGGGGAAATAGTTTTGTGACATCGGGGGTCGAGCCACGCGTGGCGGGGCTGATAACGCATATGAATTAACCCGCCCTCCGGCTTCAGAATCTGCTGAGCTCAGAGCGCACACCGTTAGGCCCAATTTGTTATGGGGCGAGGTCCCTGCGGCTTAACAGCGGGTTTGGCAGGATTGTGCGCTACCCGCTTTTGCGATCCGAAAAAAGTGCCGGATAAGGAGGTCAAGCGCCTGAAATCGGGGGTCACGGTCGTCGGCGGAAAGGTTGTTGACGACGATAGGCGCCGAACTGAAGATGCTCACAATGGAACAAGAGCGCGTGCTGGTCCAATGGAAGGACCTTTTGGCGGAGTCGGGATTGGATCGAATATTGATCCGCGATCCGGGGAGTGAAGCCCCGCAGATTGCTGATAGATTCCAGGTTCTGGCGCGTCTGTTCGGTGAGGGTAAGGACGTCGAGAGGCGCGACTTCGAAGCGTGCGTGCCGGACGAGATGTTCTCGACGATCGAAGTGCTCGGCTTGGTGAATCGGACCGGGGACAGAGTCGCGCCTACGTACCGGCTGGTGTTCCACCGTGGACTCTGGCTGTTCTGCGAAACGGTGTCGCCTTGGGCCAAGTTTTACTACGGGAATGACTCGAGAGAGCTCAGCCGCATGCTTGGAGGGGCGACGGGCACGGTGCTGGATCTGTGTTCCGGGGTCGGGGCGCAGGCATTGATATGCGCCCAGACCGCGGAGCGGGTAACTGCAGTCGAGATCGAGCCGCTGGCCGCAAAGCTGTTCTGGGTCAATGCCGCCATGAATGGACTGTCGGACAAGGTGGAACTGATCATCGGCGATCTTCTCGAACCGGTGGCGGGGCGAAGCTTCGACGTGATTTCGTGTAATCCTCCGTTCATGCCGGTGCCGCCGGGTGTGCGGTATCCGCGGTTTGCGGACGGCGGCGGCGACGGGCTGGGGATTGTGCGCCGCTTGATGGCCGGGCTGCCGGAAGTCCTTGTCCCGGGCGGCCGGTGCGAGGTGGTCGGCGCGGTATTGGGGAATCGCGAGGGCCCGGATTTAGCCGAGTTCAAAAAGATGGCCGAAGATTCAAGTCTCGCAATTATTATCGATTGCCGCACCTGTGAGGAACTCGAAGGGAAGCCCTTGAAGCAACTCGCCGGGATGGCCCTGGAAGGCGGCGGTCAGGAAGACGCCGAACGGGCGTTTCGAAGCCACTTCAAGAGCCTTAACGCGACGCACATATACTACTTTTTGCTGCATGCTTTTCGAGCGCCGAGTCCTATGGTTTGCGCGTCTTACTGCGATGGTCCAAACACTGCTTTTTGGATGGTGCCCTTTCATTAAGCCTGCTTATTGACCCGCCAACCTTTCGTCTGAAACAACTGGGCCTGATCGCGTTGTGGCCGGACGGGGCTCGACCGGTGCATCCTGAAGGCGAAAGCCTCTGCGAGAGTCGGATGCGGGAAATCCGCACGTCCGGTTCGACGAGGGGAGGGGAAGTGGGGCTTCCACCTCGCTTCCCCTCCTACTCCTCCCTTTGATGTATGCGCCACTCGTGCGATATTTATGGCAGTCAACTTTGGCGTTGACCTCACTCATGCCATTCGGTAACCACTTGGCCCGTCGTTGTATCCAACGTAATCCTGGGGGCCTGATGGTCGAAGTCAAAGAACCCGAACAGCGATCCCGCCTTCACATCGTTAGAATCTCCACCGATAGGGGGCAGCTTCCAATTGTCCTCGATAAATCGAATAATCGACGACTGGTCCGTCATTCGATGGTCGATGTAATTGGATTTGGCATACTTGGAAATCACAATCAGGGGCAGGCGTGGCCCATAACCGCAGCGGCCGGGGGCGCCACCTTCAGGAGTCGTTCCGCAGGCGCCGGGGGCGCTAAGGTAGTCGTCGTTGGGACTGCTGGACTGGTTGACGACGGTGTCCATCTGGTGGTCGTACCAGCCATCGGAATCGTCGTAGGTGATGATAATCGCGGTGTCGTCCCAGTACTTGCTGTTCTGGATCGCGTTCACCGCAGTAGCCAGCCACGTCTGTTCGTCCAGGGGAGTCGAGTTTCCAGGGTGGCCGTTTTGGAACTTCTTGGCCTTCACGAAGGAGACGGAAGGCAAGTTGTCGTTGGTGATCGCCGTGAGAAACAGACTGAGGTCGTACTGGTGATTGGCTTGGTCGGTATAGCCAACTGGACCGGTGGGCGGCAGGTGGTGCGGGTTGGCCGTATTGATGTTATAGGCGAAGCCGTTGTGGTGCGAAACGTAATCGGTAACGTTGGAGAGACCGGTGGCGGGATCACTGGACGTCGAGGCGCAAGCCGCTCTTGACCCCGGCACAGCAGGGTTCCATGGAGTGGTGGGCTTGAATCCTCCTTGGAACCATCCCCAAGTGATGTTCTTAGCGTTCAGCAGAATCCCAATATTGGGGTCGGTGGTCGTTCCGTTCGAGGTGGCAGACCCACAATCGTCATAGCCGGCATCGATGTCGCCGATGAGGGTGCCCGTCTTCGAGCCGCCAGCCATGGTCCCCGACAGCGAACTCGTGTTAGCCGTGAAGTTGGTGGTTGATCCCGCCACCAGGTTCAGCACCCCGACGGTCGAGGGACCGAACATCGTGCCATAAAAGTTGTCGCTCATGGCGTAGTGCTGTGCCCAGTTCCACATGGCGGTCACGCTGTTGCCGTCGTAATAGCCCATCACAATCCCTGGGCCGGTGGTTACGTCAGTGCAACTGGTTCCCGCGGTCCCGGTATTCTGGACAAACGCGTCCATGAGCCCGTGATCAAAGGCTTTTTGCTCGGGAGTGTAATCATGGTTTTGATCGGTGGTGAGAGGGCAAGTGCGATCCAATCGAAACGGCTGGGTCGAGTTCGGATTGGAGTCGAGCAGGCCGCCGCTCAAAAGATTGTTGGCCCGCGGCGTGTGCGGGTCGGCATGGAATTCCGGCTCACTCATTGGATTCGTCGCGTACGGATACGTCCCAAAGTAGTGGTCGAAGGAAATGTTCTCTTGAAACAACACCACGACGTGTTTGATCGGTGTCGCGGTCGGGCTGCGTCCCCAGGCGTCTTGCCCCCGATAGGTCTTCGGCAAAGCCACGGCCAGAGCCATAGCCGCAAACAGCATCACCAGATGGCGAGGGTACTTTTGGATCATGGATTCTCCTTGTTTTGGATTCTCATGGCGCGCCCACGTGTCTGCCCCGAACAGAATCGCTTCACGGCATGATGTGCTGCTGGGAGAAGAAATGGTACGCCCTGAGGACATTAGTCTAATATTATTCCTATTAAGATATCGTCAACCTTCTGTTAATTCATGATTAAAAGCCTCCGCCAGCGGCAACCGGCGGGCGCGCGGGATCCCCTTGGGGGAGAACGCGAATCGTGCCCATCATGCCGCCGTCTTCATGTTCCAGCAGATGACAGTGATAGAGGAAAGTCCCCACGATATCCGGGTCGCGAAAATCCATGCGCAGCTTAACCCTCGGGTACTGGCGGCTCTTGCCATCCCAATACGTCACATTGACGGTATCGCGCAGAAACGGTTCATCCACCGGAACTCCATTCCATTCCAGCAGAATGAAGTGAGTCTGATGGATGTGGAAGGCATGGACTTCCCGCGTCCGATTCTCAATGACCCAGTCCTCCACATCCCCCTGGCGCACCGTAATATTGGGGTTGGGGGCGCCGGCATCGAACGGGGCGGGAGTTTGCCCGTCGACGGTGATGTAGAAAACGGTCGGGCTCGCGGGGTTCGCGGGATCTTGCGCCTTCTCCGAGAAGTACAACTTTCTTTCGCCCACCGGCCTCACATCGCCCAGCCACACGGAATGCGGTGGGGGTAAGTGCTTAGGCGCTGCCTCCAGCCTCCGGTAAGGTTCAGGCGCATCGGGCGTGGCCACGAGGGTTGCCAGAGGTCGCGAGGGATCGTTTTCGCCGGCCGGCCCAGTATCGAAATTCCCGGTGACGAAGCTGGCGCTCCCTCCCGGGGGGGGCCCCTTCACAATGAATTCCACGCGGCCGGCGGGAGGCAGCATGATGTGGCTTTCCCAAATGATGCGATTGCCGGCCATGCCGTGCTCGTTGATGGGACTTCCGTCCAGCGACACCACCCCGAGAGGTTGAGGGGTGGTGTTCAGCAGCACTTTCAGGTTCAGATAGGTGATCGCCGAAGCATTTAAGACCCGCCAGAGTTGCCGCTCCGACGGCTTGATGGGAATCACCGCCGGGGCATATTCGGGAAAGGCCACCGGGACGAAATTGATCGAGAGGTCCTTCGCCGGCTTGCCGCCATCTGTGCCCGTGTTCAGGATGTCGCCCTCATTGTCACGCAGAACCGTGGCATGAGGTTGGTTGGCGGCACCCAAGGGTTGGGCATCCGGGTTCAGCAAGTCTTGGTCGCGGATTACGAAGACGCGCTCCGGCAATCCCGCAAGTTGCAAATTGGCGCGCTCAATCCCTTCCACAATCATTGCTCCGGAAGCCCCTCCCAGCACTTGGGCGCTGGTGAACCCATGAACGTGGGGGTGGTACCAATACAAACCCGGAGCCTCCTCCGAGGGGATTCGGAAACGGTACTCAAAGGGCGGATCGTGCGGCGGGATGAGTGTTGTTAGCACGTCGTCCTGGTGGCAGACCGGCGGAATGGTCAGCCCATGGAAATGCAGGTTGGTGGAAAGGGAAGTCATTTCTCCGCCCGCACACGCGCCCGGCATCGGGTGCGTGTGAGCGCCCATGGAACCACCCATTATGGACGGGGGGGGTAAGGGCAGCGTAAGTTCATTTTTTAGATTGAGGATCAGGAGATCGCCGGGCTTCAAGCGCAGCAGAGGCGCTTCTCCGCCACCGGCGTCAACGTAGCAATAACGCATCTGCCCGCGCTCATCGACGTAGTTTCGGTAGGCAAGCTGAACCTTCAGAACTCCATCATGGCTCTGAAGAGCCTCGGGTTCGGGGACCACGCTGCCGGCGGCGGGACGAGGGCAAGGCTCCAGTTGGGGTTTCTGCGCCCTTGCGCAATTCGTGGAGATGCCCGCTGCGGCCGCTGCGCACAGCAAAACGCGGATCGACGCCATCGCCATCCTGTTTACGTACAATCCGAACACTCTCTTCCCATGGGTGGGTGAAATCTGCCCTGAATCCAGTGCTTCTGTCCGAGAAGAGAGGATTCTCTGCGACCGCCATGCCGGGTCTCATGAAGATCAGATGAAGATTTGATTACAGAATTGCTCGGACCAGTTCCTCCCTTTAGCCGGCATATCTCACCACGCTTGAACGGGGGTTGCCGGAAAGGCGGGGCTAAACAGGCTGCGGAAAAACCCATAGAGTTTCCGTGCCCTGTAAGGGCACAAGTTAATAGCCGGGGGCGACGCCCCCGGAAAGCCTGGCGTTCAACTCCCGACCCTGAAGGGGTTGCATTACCCCAGGCCGGTGAACGCAAGACGGGAGTGACTCCGTCAGGATTCGACCCTTTCAGGGTCGGACTTGGTTGGGGGGCGCGTCTTCCGGGGGCGTTGCCCCCGGCTACTTAATGGATCCCCTGTGGGGGTCAGGGACGGACAGAGCCAACGGGTTTTTCCGCAGCTTGTAAAGCCCATCCCTTTCCCTATCCGTGGTGAGAAATCCGGGTCAGGAATGATCTTCACGCCGCACCAACTTCGCTCGTAGGGTTGCAGGACATTTGTCATCTGCGGTTTTTCGGGATTTAACCTGGTTGCAATGTAGACCCCCTATCTTCAGCGCGGCCATTCGATAGGGCTGGTGGCCGGATCACAAAACATCAAGGATTATGAGGAGGTTCTGGATGCGCAAAGTCCTTTCAGGCGCCGTATTAGTGTTCATTGCTTTGGTGTTAACTTCGCCCGTCAGCAGGGGACAAGGCTGGCAGCGCAGCGCCTCCTTCTTTCCCACAACGACCCCGATCAAGTATCTCATTGTGATATTTGATGAAAACATATCCTTCGATCACTATTTCGGAACGTACCCGGCAGCCTTCAACCCGCCGGGGGAGCCTTCGTTTGTGGCTCGGCCGGGCACACCCGCCGTCAATGGATTAACCTCCACTTTGCTCCAGAACAATCCCAACAATCCAAATCCAGAACCTGGCTCTCCCGTACCTGCCGCCCCTTTCCGTCTCGACCGGTCAGAGGCGGTGACCTGTGACAACGACAATCACTACAAGGACGAACAAGAGGCTTACGATGGAGGATTGCTCAACAAGTTCGCCGAGATCCTCAGCGGCACGGGCACGGGTTGCACACCCAACCTGTCGATGGGCTATTACGACGGCAACACCGTCACGGCGATCTGGAATTACGCCCAACATTACGCGATGAGCGATAACTACTTCGCCTCCACTTTTGGGACCACGGTGATGGGGCACCAAAACCTGATTGCCGGACAAACGCACGGCGCAGCCCCCAATGTTTCCGGGAAGGTCGTCAATGGCAGCATTATTGCAAACATCGATCCGCTCGTAGCGCTTGACGACTGCGCGACCACAGGCACCACCAACATTGAAATGTCGGGCGCAAATATCGGGAACCTGCTCAATGCCAAAGGCGTGACTTGGGGATGGTTCTACGGAGATTGGATCCCGACCGGGTATTCAGGCGGAGTGGCTCAGTGCGTTGCCGAGTACGACTCACACTATGCTCCCTTTCAGTACTACTCCTCCACGGCCAATCCTCATCATTTGCCCCCTACTTCGGTTGCAGCCATCGGCCAAACCGATCAAGCGAACCATCAATACGGCATGACGGATTTCTGGAACGCGGTCGACAGAGGGAACATACCGGCCGTAAGCTTTATAAAGCCGCCCGCCAACCAGACAGGCCATCCGTCCACGTCCAGCCCCCTCTTGGAGCAGGAATTCCTCGTCGATACGATTAATCAGTTGCAAGCGACGCCCCATTGGCGGGAGATGGCGATTATCATTACCTATGACGATTCCGACGGCTGGTACGATCACGTCATGCCGCCCATCGTCAGTCAATCGAGCGATTCCGCCAACGACGCCTTGCTCGGCTCCCCCGGCCTCTGTGGAACAACTCCCGCCGGCGGCGCCAGCGACCGTTGCGGTTACGGCCCGCGCCTGCCATTGATCGTCATTTCCCCATTCGCCAAAGAAAACTTCGTCAGCCACTCACTCGCCGACCAAACTTCCATCACTCGCTTCGCCGAGGATAACTGGGGGCTTAGGCAGATCGGCAACGGGTCCTTTGACGCTATCGCCGGATCGCTCCTCGACGTGTTTGACTTTGTTCACGCGGGCGGCCCAGACCGCGACCGTACCCTGATCCTCGATCCCGACAGTGGCGATCCCGTTCAAGGCTACCGTTAGGGTCCTTGCCACACCTAATGCGGATTTCTTATCAAGCTTGGGTACTCGATGTGGGTTGCAGGAAGGGTGGGGTAACGGGCTGCGTAAGAACCGCCGGCACTGTCAATCTGAGTAGCCGCAGGCGACGAAGGGGTCTCGCCCTGCTTTGAAAATGCACAGAACGAGATCCTTCGCTCTCCCCATAATGAAGGCATTGGAGGGTTTTTCCGCAGCCTGTAACGTCGCGCCCTTTTAAACCCGTCGTAAGAAATCCGGGCCCAGGGTCCACGCCCGTTCCTCAACTTGCGTTAACTTTGTGGCGGCCGAGGTCAAGCGAGAGCTTTGGATGGAGGGCAGCGCATGAGCTACCGACTGTCCAAGGACCTTTCGTAGATGTGGTTGGAATGGCGTGCGAGGTTTCTGCGGTTCAGTCTCGGGATCGTAGACATTGAATTCACATTGCGGGGCTGGAAGTCGCGGCTGCGAAGCTTGGACGCTTTAATTTGATTTTCATGAGATATGCGGCGTAGCCGGAACGGGCGGGTCTTCATCTACGAGGTGGCGGCAAAAGCAATTGCCGATCGAGAGTTTTCGGCGGCAAGGAGCGGAAAGTCCGCCGGTATGTCCTCGACCGAGTCGCCCACCTCCAGGCTGGCGACTATCGTCCCAGCGTCACCGTTTGATTTGGGCCGAGTGCATCTGGACCACCTTGGTGTCTCGAAGAAAATGGCTCTAAAGGACGCCATATTTCATGTACACCTCACGAAGTGACTTACCTTCTTGGAGTTCATTGCGGGAGAGATTTTCCTTGCGTACTTTTTCCTGAGCTTGCACGAAAACTGCCTCATCAACCTCATTGGGCAGGACCACGATGCCGTCGAAGTCAGCAAAGATCAGGTTGCCAGGCTTTACCAGCACGTCGCCGCAACGGATGGGGACATCATAAGCCATCACCATTCCGCGTCCCATAGAATCGAGTGGCCGGATGCCACTATAGTACACGGGGAATCCCAGTTCGATGATGCGGTTACAGTCGCGAATCTGGCTGTCGCACACACAGCCCACCGCGCCGTTTCGTTGAGCCACGGTGCTCATCAGATCTCCCCAGGGTGCATTGGTTCCCGCGTAGTCGGTAGAATGCACCACTACGTCTCCGGGCTTTAGAGAATCCATCGCCTCGATCTCGAGTCCGTAAGGGTCCTCTTCCCGAACGTAGTCGGCATCCATCCATCGGATGGTCCGGGCGCGGCCCACGAAACCGCAATTTTTTCGATCGGGCAGCAAGGGGCGTAAGCGATGGTGCATGGCTTGGCGGCGATAACCCAGGCTATCCAGGATGTCGCAAACCGCGGCCACGTGCAGGTTTTCTCGAATGAACTTCCCGATCTCTACATCGCTAGATAACATAACGGACGCTCCCTGCTTGGCTCTTCAACCGGACGCCTATACGCCTTCTGGAATTCACCAAAACTGTTATCCGGATTTGTTGGACGTGCCGACCCAAAGGTCGGCGCTACAATGTTTCTCATCAACCGGCGAGAAGAATTACAATGAAAATCCTTCCTTATCATTCCGCCCGCATCTTGCCAGCCTTCCAGGCCTCCGCTGGCCGGGTCTCTTCGGACGCGAAGAACCCTCACGCCGGGGGAGGCAGCCCAAAGCCGAAACCCCCGCTGACGACGACCGACGAACCGGTCATAAATGATGCGTCATCGCTGGCCAGGAAAACTGCCACGCGGCCGACCTCCTCGGGTTGCCCAATCCGCCAGAGTGCGTGAAGCTTGCCGGCTGCGGCGCGGGCTTCGGCTGGATTCGGCTGGACTTCAAAATATTCCCAAGCAAGCCCCGAATCGATGTATCCCGGACAAATGCAGTTGACCCGGATGCCGTCCCTGCCGTGATCAATCGCCATGGCCTTAGTCAAGGCGATAATGGCGCCCTTCGTGGCGCAATACCCTGCACATAGGGGCTCAACGAAAAAGCCGTTTACCGATGCCATGTTAACAATGCAACCTTTCGTATTCCTCAAATGGGGCATAAACATCTTTGAACAGAGGAATACTCCTCCCAGGTTGATGCCGATTTCACGGTTCCACTCCTCCACCGTAGTGTCTTCCACGGTTTTGTTAACCTGAATCGCGGCATTGTTAAAGAGCACATCGATCCGTCCGAAGGAGTGCAGGGTTTGCGCAACCAAAGCCTGCACGGATTCAGGCGCCGACACATCCGTTTTGACCGCGAGGGCCACGCCTCCGGCAGCTTCAATCTGCTTTACCGTCTCTTGCGCCCCCGCCATATTGATGTCCGCAACAACCACCTGGGCGCCTTCCTTGGCAAACTCCCTGGCGCTGGCACGACCGATGCCGGAGGCGGACCCGGTAATCACGGAAACTCGATCCGAAAGTTTCATGCTATACCTCTTCTTGGTAAGACGTGATAAAGATATATCTCAAATTTCCTCAGAGCGAGACATAAGTTGTAGCGGCGCTCGGAGCGTGCCCGACGCAGGAAGTGAACGCCCAACCGCGGTTAAATGCCACCGCTCCAGGTCAACGCGCAATAACCTATGCTACTATCTATCGCTACCCCTCACCGCAACCGCCCTAGAGCCTCTTTCCAGGTTTCGGGCTGGTGGTACACGGTGGCGCGAATTTCCACGGAAAACTCTTCGCCGGCCTTCAGGCACCGGCTGGTCTTTTGTTCGTATGCTTGCGCCAGATTTACCGGAGCACCGGTCCAGGGCTCGATGATGGCGTGATGCAGGCCGCGCCACCCGCCGTAGTTCAGCCAAAGCCACAGGGACGGGCATTGGTCGAGGGGAAATTTCAAAAGAAAGCCCTCTCCGGAAGAGGAGTCCTCAATAGCATACCATCCGTCTTCGAGATCGACGGCGTAATGACCAAAGCAGAGATTGGCTCCGATGCCTCGGAGCTTGTTCATTTCCAACCGGCCGCCCGCTGCTTCCAGGATCGGCCAGTCATACCGCTGGCCAGCTTGCCCCCAGTCGGGCTGGTTGCACTGTGCCACAATCCCGTGCTTGGCGGGGATGCGCAGAATTGTGTCCTCGGTGATCGCCACCGCGGGGTGTGTGCCCCAAAGAAAGTCCACACTCATCGGTCCCAGATTCGTGATTTGGTAGCGCATCCGGACAACCGGAGCGCGCCCCTCCACGGTCACGGTTTTCACTGCACGCACAGGACTGATCGGCCCGAAGGCGGAAAATTGCGCCACGGCGCCGCTGGCGGGCTGGCGGGTGGAGTCCACCTTCCAGCGGAGCGAGCGCAATTCTCCCAAGTCCGGGTAGCGCTGGTTGCGAAAAACACACGCATCGCAAGTGGGAAAGGCGTCGTCCCAACCCCCGCACCAGTAATTGTCGAACTCTCCCTCAATGGGATAAACCTGCGGCGCGATCCTCGGATTGTGCCACAGGATGTTCCGGCCCGTAGGTTTCCAGATCAGATCGTAAATCTTGGCCCCAACCTCGGGAAGCACGCGGACCTTCAACCAACGGTTGTCGAGGTCAACCGTGGCTAAGGCCCCGAGCCTTCCCCTACGGTGAGAGCGTATCGACACATCCAACCTCAATTCCGGTGCCCCTTAATCATTCGCAGGGGCGGTAGTTCCGCCCGTGTCGGGAGCTCCCGCGGGTGTCTCCTCCCCGTAAGAAAGAGCGGCGGTCGCCACCAGCGCCAGAATGATTCCTGCCAATTCCCGGTGCGAGATTTTTTCGTGCAGGAAGGGAACCGCCAGGGCAACGGTGACCACCGGGTACAGGGCGATCAGAGGAGTGACCACGGAGGCTTTACCCCCATGGTGGAAGGCCGCCATGCTGGTCAATACCCCCAACCCATTAAGAGCGCCGCCCAGGATGGCCAGGAACCAGGCCATCGCTGGGATTTTCCAGTCTAGCGGTTGAAATATCAGAATCACCACGGCGATGGGAACAAAGGCCGCCGAAAACAAAATGAGAGAAAATTCAACGGAAATATAGTTCGTCGCCAGCTTCTGGGTAAGCCCGGTAAAGCCCCACAGGACCAGCGTCAATAATGCGTAGCTCATCCAAATTGGCAAGAGGCAATCTCCCCTACGGCCCAGAGCTTTCGTGCAAGCCTAGCCCGTGGTGAACAGTAGAATGGCAATAATGGCCAGCCCTATCCCTGCGACCTGCACCCTATTCAGCTTCTCTCGCAATAAGGGTATGGCCGCTACTACCGTAAATAGCGGATAGAGTCCCGTAGTCGGGAGCACCGTGGATGCCTTTCCACCGTGGCTCAAAGCCTCAAACATGGTCACGTTGCCGATCCCACTCAGAATCCCGGTGATGAAAGCAAAGGTTCCCCCGCGCCAGCGATCCCGCCCCGCCCAAGCCAGTTTGGAACGCGCCATGATAAAAACCAGGGGAATCAATCCTAGCGTGAAAACCACCTGATTGACCATGGGCGACATCATATTCATGGAAACTTTGGAAACGACTCCCCAGGCGCCCCAGAACAGGGTGGTCAGGATGCTGTACCAGAGCCATTTGGGCATTGGGTGGACTCTCTTCTGTGGCATGGCCAGCTTGGCCATTACTTGACACGGTCGGGACGCCCGGGCCACGTATTGAAGTAAAAGTCGGCGGCCCCTTCCTTTGTCAGGGCAGGCTCCGACCGCCACTACAAAAAACCAAACTGAAGCGCTACTCATTTCCGGACGGAATAAGTCTTCACCGTCTCGGGGTTGATCTCAATCCCCAGACCCGGTTTTGTCGGGACCGGGACACGGCCTTTCACGGCCCGGAAAGGTGTGGTCAGCAGTTCCCGGCGCAAGGCAGAATCCGTTACGGAAAACTCCAAAAAAGCGGAGTTGGGAATGGCAGCGATAAGATGTAGGCACGCTGCCACCAGAACCCCGGTGCGGAAAGCGTGCGGCACTAACAGTCGATTGGCTTCGTGCGCCATGTAGGCGATACGCTTCGCTTCCGTCAGCCCCCCCACGCGGGAAATGTCCGGCTGGATGACGTCCAGGCACGCTTCCCAGATCAACTGGCGAAAAGTCCAACGCCCCGTGTCTTGCTCGCCGGCCGCGATGCGCAAGGAGGTTGATCCGCACAACCGCTGGTAGCCCTCGATATCCTCAGGGGGCAGTGGCTCTTCCATCCAATAAATCCCAATGTCCTCGAACTCCCGGGCGGCCTGCATAGCCATTTTCAAAGTGTACCCGTGCCCAATATCGATCATCACCTCCACGTCACGGCCGGCAGCCTCCTTCGCCGCGGCCGCCAACTCGACGTCTCTTCGCACTTCAGTTCCCAGAGGGCCGTAACCGAACTTCACTGCCGTAAAGCCCTCCGCCACATACCGATGAACAGCTTCCCGGACTTCCACGACGCTTTCCGGCATCAACATGCTGGCGTAGGCGCGCACGTCGGAGCAGTAGCTTCCGCCTAGCAGTTTGTGCACCGGTTTTCCGACCGCCTTCCCCAGGATGTCCCACAGGGCCATGTCGACGCCACTCATGGCGTGCATCACCACCCCCAGGCGGCCGTAATAATTCGTGCGGCGATACATGAGCTGCCAGATCTGCTCGATATCGAAGGGATCTTGTCCAATCAAGATCTCGCGGAGACCGTAACAAGTGCCGTGCGACATCTCGGCATCGATAACAGCCTTCCCCACTTCCGGGGAAGTATCGACCTCACCATATCCGACAATTCCCTCATCGGTCTCAATTCGGATTAGCAGATCGTCCTGGGTGCCATCGGCAACGGCTTGCCGCACGGGGAGGCGTAAAATGATTCCTTCAACGTTGGTAATTCTCATGAAATGATGCTTTCATCACCGAAGTTTAATATTAGCGCGATAGTTAAGTTTGCCTTGGATCCCGAGGTTGACGCAATAGAGCTGGCCGCCAAAATTGCCGGAAACCGCGTCGTACGACTTAGGCATCACCGGCGAAGGCCACGATTTGCCGGCGGAAGTCACAAAAATATCATTTAAGTCTTTCCCACCGAAAGCAACTGAAGAAACCTGCTTAGCCGGAAAACTGATTCGGCGCTCCACTTTGCCTTCGGGGTCGTAGCGCACCACGGAACTGCCATACCATTGAGCCGACCAGAGGAACCCTTCGACGTCGACGGTAAGGCCATCCGGCACTCCCTCGTCAACCGGCACTTGAACTAAGACATGACGGTTGCGGAGGCCGCCCGTGCGCCGATCGTAGTCGTATGCATAGATTCGCCGGGCCACTGAGTCAGTAAAATAAAGGATCGTCTCGTCAGGCGAAAAAGCCAGACCGTTGGGCAAATCAAAACCGTCGTCGGCCACACGGGCCGTCCCGTCGGTATCGACGCAAATGAGTTTGCCGGATTCATACTCATGGTTGGGGTCATAGAAATTGGATCCAGCGAAGAAGCGTCCTTCCGGGTCAGCAATTGAATCGTTCATCTGGCATTTGGAGTTCTCGACCTGATCGGCGATTAATCGAAGATCGTCGGCCCCATCCCATAGCCAAATCCCACGGCTGTTGGCAATGACAAAGCCGCCATGGCGATTCAAAGAGTAGCCGGATATCTCCAGCCCTTGCTTGACAATTTCATGCTTGTCGGAGGCCTGATGGTAGCGAAAAAACTTTTGGCCTTCGATGTCCGTCCAATAAAGGTAGCCGGTATCGGGATCCCAGACGGGGCCTTCACCGCATAGGTCGCCATAGTCCGCAATAACTCTAATTTGACTCATATCTCGAATGCTGCGCCCCCTGGGAAGAGATTCTGTTTGCTACAGCGGCGCTCGGAGCCTGCCCTGGCGCAGGGAGGGAGCGCCGGAATTTATCGAATCAATAGTCAGCGGTCATAGACCGCCACTCTCAAAGGACCGAACGCTATCACCTGACTTTACTTGTCCGTGACATTAACCATGGTACAAGTATAGAATCTGCTTTGAACACGCGCGCAAGTCAAGACCGATTCTGGCACGACAGGCATCTCTGTTCAATGGGTTGAACACTTTCACGGGAATATCGATTGTGGCTGGCCAAATGGGCTATTTACTGCCGTCCGCTGACCGGGTTATCAGTGTGCTTGAATTCCTGGCGCAGTCCAAAAGGGGCTTTTCCGTCTCGGAGATTAGCCGGAATCTTGCCCTTCCCAAGAGTTCGACCTTCCTGGTTCTAGGTACCTTAGTGAACAGGGGAT
>JBEKQO010000058.1:0-30366 GCA_049519635.1 Terriglobia bacterium
CGCCGGATCTGGAGTTGCGGCCGCTTCTTGGCGCGTTCCAGGATTTCACGGAACACAGAAATCAGATCAAAGACCGACACCGCCAGCCCGGGCTCGTCCCCGGCCTCGGAAAACTCACCAATACCGGGCTGCGACCACATGGCATCTTCCAAAAGGCGTTTCGAGTTGAGCATTTCCGCCGCGTTCTTGAACTGCTCGTGCTCAAGAAGCTTGTGGACCAGGTCCACCCGCGGATCTTCTTGTTCTTCGGGCGGCGCCGCCGGGTCGGGGGGCAGAAGCAGGCGCGACTTGATGTGAATCAGTGTAGCCGCCATGAAGACGAACTCCCCCGCCACGTCGATATTTAACTCTTTCAGCATATGCAGGTAATCGAGGTATTGCTGGGTAATTCTAGCAATGGGAATGTCATAGATATTGATTTGCTGCTTGCGAATCAGGTCGAGCAGCAGATCGAGCGGGCCCTCGTAGTTTCCGAGCTTTACGGGCGGAGGCGGCGCGGCTAGATGCGACACCCTCTTGGCCGTAGGAGCAGGAACGTCGCCCGGCTCGGCTGGCGCGGGCGTTTGCGGATTGGGCGCGCGTGGTTCGTCGATCATACGAATGAAAAGCCTTTAGCAATCAGCTTTCGTAAAGTAGCGGCGGGTTTACCCCGCCATCTCTCCAGCGATTTAAATACCGGATTGCGGCGTAAAGCCGCCGCTACGTCAGGGCTCAACCGCCTGCCGGCGGACGCGTGAAAGCTGAGAGCCGATTGCTTCCCTTTACGGCGCCAGATTTACGGCTTTGCGAACTTCCGCCATCGTTTCCTGCGCGACCTTGCGGGCTCGCTCCGTTCCGTCCGCAAGGATATCCCACACCTCTTGTGGATTCTGCTCGTAAGGTCTGCGGCGTTCCTGGATGGGCGCGAGAAAGGCGTTCAGATGCCCGGCCGCAAGCTTTTTGCAGTCCACACACCCGATCTCAGCCGTGCGGCACTCGCGGTTCACACGAGCAATTGTCTCCCCAGCGGAGAAAATCTTATGCAGGTCATACACCGGGCAGACCTCCGGATCGCCTGGGTCCGTGCGCCGCTTGCGTGCCGGGTCGGTCATCATGGTGGCGAGCTTCTTTGAAACCATTTCCGGCCCGTCGGTCAGGAAAATCGCGTTGCCGTAACTCTTCGACATCTTGCGGCCATCGGTGCCCGGCAACCGGGGGGCGGAAGTGAGCAGTGATTCAGGCTCAGGAAAGATAGGAAAGATCTTTATCATCCCCTCATTAACAAGTTCCGCCTTCGCGTCCAACCCGTGTGTCTGGAGCACTTGCAGTTCGATCGTTTGGAGCTGGAACTCGGCGTCCTTTGGGCCACGCTCAAGCCGACCAAAAGCCAGGTTGAACCGCCGCGCCACCTCGCGCGTCAACTCGACGTGCGGAACCTGATCTTCACCCACGGGAACGTAGCGCGGTTTGTACATCAGGATGTCGGCAGCCTGCAACAACGGGTAGCCGAGGAAACCATAGGTGTTGATATCGTGGTCGCGAATATTTTCAAGCTGCTCCTTGTACGTGGGCACGCGCTCCAGCCAACCCAGCGGTGTGACCATGGAAAACAGCAGGTGCAGTTCCGCGTGCTCCGGCAAGCGCGACTGGACAAAAAAAGTGGCCTTGGCGGGGTCGAGCCCGCAGGCCAGCCAGTCCGTGACCATCTCCCAGGTGTCCTGGCGCAAATCGAGCGTATTCTCGTAGCCCGTCGTCAGCATGTGCCAGTCGGCCACGAAGTGAAAGCTGTCGTATTCATCTTGCAGCTTTACCCAATTCTGGAGAGCACCCACCAGATTGCCGAGATGGAGCCGGCCGGTGGGCCGCATCCCGCTCAAAATGCGCGGGCGTTGAGGAATGTTGAGATTCACTATTCGCCTTTATGGATCCCTTCCAATGTTTTGTCAGGCCGCGACCGGGCAAGGCTGGTTGGGCCCTGACCATTCGCATCCTGCCGAAATATCGCTAATCTTGCATCGTAACATAGCTCGCTGCGAACCGTGAAGGTGGAGTTCCCCCGGGTAGTGGGTCAATTTGATGTAAACACGGCTTTAACCAGGCTGCAGAAAAACCTGCCAATGCTGTCATCCTGAGCACGTTCGCTGTCATTACTGAGCATTGACAGCCTTGCGGCTGCCCAGGATGGGCAGAAACTCGGGCCGAGGAAGGGTAGCGCGCCTGTCTTTATTGGTCCGCGGCTTTTCCTTGTCCATCGGGGACGTGCCGCGGACCTAAAAAACAGGTCCGCGCTACGCCTGCTGAATTCCAAGGACTTACGCGTCCAGTTTCTGCAGAGCGCAGCGAAGAATCTCGCACTGCCCGCTCAGGGTAAACTACGCGAAGGGTCCCGCTCTGAGTGTTTTCAAGGCAATGCGAGATTCTTCGTCGCCGGGGGCTCCTAAGAATGACAGCGCCAACGGGTTTTTCCGCAGCCTGATTTAGCCACGATCAGGCAGATTAACCCGCCCCTCCCAACCTCAAATGCCCTCACGACTCCTGTCCCGATGGGCGCGGGCCCATCGCGCGGTGACGGACACAGGGAAATCTACGCTAACTCCTTGTGGATCATAAGGTAATCCATAAAATTCGATAACTTCTTTATTTTCATGAACTCATCCAGAGCAATTTTTTTACCCCTTTGTTTTCAATAACTCATCCAGACCTATCTTCATTTTTAACATCTTTTGCTGTTGGGTGATTTCGCGAAGGCATTCGTGAGCTAGGGAGACTTTCGCGGGGGCCGTGCTGCGCCGGGCTTTCATCACAGCTATAGCCTATACCCATTGCCTCGTTTTGGCAAGTGGCAAACTGCCCCCGGCGTAAAACCACCCCGGCGCTCGGCGCGCCACCCCTCCTGATTCAGGAGGGGAGTTGTTGAAAACGCTCCCCTCCTCAGATGAGGAGGGGTGGCGCGCCGAGCGCCGGGGTGGTGCTGAAGTGCTAGCGCCAAGCGCCAAAGAGTTTTTCCGCAGCCTGTTTGTGCCGCCCCTCGTGGCACTCCTCGGCGGTTTTCCAGTGTTCCCGCATCGGGGGGGCGTCAAGCCGGGTGACCGAGAGCCCCCTCAGATAAGCCCGATATGCAATCTGGCCGCGGACGGGAATTTTCGTTTGCCGATGCATGACACTCATGAGATACTGGCAGTCTTTCGCAAGAAATTCCCCGCTCGCCGGGGTCGAGTCAGGGAACAGGCTCTGGCGTGGGCGGCAGGTCCTTTGCCATCGCGAACAGCGCAGTGCTGCGGTAGCAGGCCCAGACCGCGTCCGAAAAAAAGACCCTATCGAAATCAGGAGATGAAAGGATGCGGCGTTAGGCTACCTTGATCTGACCCCGCCACCCACACATGGGACAATCGGTGGAAGCAACCCCGGCAAACGGAAGCCCCCAACACTTGAGCCGCGTCCTGGGACTTTGGGACGTGGTGTTCTTTGGCTTGGTCCTGGTCTCTCCCATGGCTGCCGTGCCGTTGTTCGGCGTGGCGCAGCAACTCTCGCACGGTTTTGCCACCACGTGCATCCTGCTCTCCATGGCGGCGATGGCGATCACGGCGGTCAGCTACGGCCGGATGGCCAGCATCTACCCTTCCGCAGGGTCGGCCTACACCTACATCAGCCAGGGGCTTAACGTCCACGTGGGCTTTCTGGTCGGCTGGGCATTACTTCTTGACTACCTGGACCAACCGATCCTTAACAGCATCTATGGCGCTCTGAGCATCCAGCGCCTGTTTCCCCACATCCCTTACTTGGTCCTGTCGGCCCTTTGCGTGGCGGTGATGACTTACCTCAATTTGCGCAGCATTCGCGCCACGGCGCGTGTGAATGAAATACTGCTGGCCGTTATGACCGCGGTGATCGGGGTTTTCATCATCCTGGCCATTCGATATCTTTTCAAGGCCGAGGGAATTGGCGGCTTTTTCTCGACGCAGCCATTCTACGATCCGAAAACGTTTCAATGGAGCGCGATCGCCACCGGGACGTCCCTCGCCGCCTTGACGTATATTGGCTTCGACGGAGTGACGCTTCTGGCGGAAGAAGTCAAAAACCCCAAGCGAAACATTCTTCTGGCCGGTGTGATGGTTTGCCTTTTTACCGGCGTCTTCAGCGGGTTGCAGGTTTACCTCGCTCAACGTGTCTGGCCCGATTACCGCACCTATCCACACGTGGAAACCGCCTTTATGGATGTCGCCAGAGTCGTTGGCCACAACGGGCTGTTTATCGCCTTGGCCGTGAATCTCGTCATCATGAGCTTGGCCTGCGGACTCACCGGACAACTAGGTGCGGCGCGGCTGCTGTATAGCATGGGGCGCGATAACGTTTTACCGCGCAAAATTTTCGGCCGCCTGGGGAGCACTAATGTCCCTTCCGCCAACGTTTTGATCATTGGCGTATTGGCCTTCCTCTTCAGCCAAGTCTTCAGTTACGAACTTGCCGCGGAGATGCTGAACTTCGGCGCGTTCCTGGCCTTTATGGGCGTCAACTTCGCCTGTTTTTCCCAGTTCTATCTCGTCGGGCAGCCGGGAAGAAAGCGGCATCTGTTGAAGGATGCAGTGATACCCCTGGTGGGATTCTTATTCTGCCTGTGGATCTGGTGCAACCTATCCAAACCCTCCATGATCAGGGGAGCGGTTTGGCTAGGGGCTGGTTTGCTCTACGCGGCCATCAAGACCCGCGGGTTTCGCGGGCGTCCGCTCACCATGGATTTTCGCGAGTTGTAACGAGGGTTTGGCGCGGACCCTTAAGAGGTCAGCCCGATGGCATGGATCAAGGTGGTCCAACCCGAGGAAGCGACCGGCGACTTGAAGCGGGAATATGACGATGCCGCCAAGCGCGCCGGTAAGGTTTTCAACATCCTCAAGGTCCAGAGCCTGAATCCCGGTGCGCTGCGGGCCTCCATGCAAATGTATCGCGCCACCATGTTTGGCCCCTCAGGCCTTTCGCGGGCCGAGCGCGAGATGCTGGCCACCGTGACTTCCTGGGCCAACCACTGTTTCTATTGAATCGAAGCTCACGGGGAGGATCTCCGTGCCGAATCGAACGACGAAAAGTTGGCCGAACACGTCAAACACAACTACAGCCGCGCGAATCTTACCCCGCGCCAGAAGGCATTGTGCAAGTTCGCGGAGATGGTGACGCGCTCCCCGGGGGCCCTGAGCGCACGGCACCTTGAAACCTTGCGCCTGCACGGCTTGAGCGACGGCGACATTCTCGACGCCGTCGAGGTCATCTCCTACTTCAATTATATCAACCGCATCGCCGATGCCCTCGGCATTGACCCTGAACCTGAAATGCAGCAGGCCTATGAAAAATGGCAGGCGGGCTCCGAGCCGGGCTGAAGATCTGCAGAAGATGAAGATGCTCCCCTCCTCAGTTGAGGAGGGGGTAGGGGGTGGTGCTGATTGCGACTTTATGTTTTCGGCTTCAGGAGATAACCACCCCGGCGCTTGGCGCGCCACCCCTCCTGAATCGGGAGGGGAGCATTTTCATAACAGCCGCGGCTTCACGCGCCTTCCGCGCCGAAGGAAAGACCCATTTCCCGCGCCACACTCTGAATATGGCGCCGCCCCTCGTCGTACTCCTCCGCGGTTTTCAAATGTTCCAGCATCAGGGGCGCGTCAACCGGAAGGCCCGAGAGCCCTCTGAGGTAGGCGCGGTAATCAAGCTGGCCGCGGCCGGGAATGACTTCGCGCAAGGATACTTGGACATAGTCCTCCCAGCTCAAGTCTTTGGCATGGCAGGATACAATCCATGGCCCCAGCTTGCGGAAGCACTCGTCGATTACCGTGCTGTTTTTGTACATGCGCTCCGGGCTGTTCATGACATTGCAGGCGTCCAGATGAACCGCGAACCCTCGGCGATCTACCTTCTTGATCAGCTTCAGGTAATCGTCCGGCCCCGTGGGGAAATTAAAGGGCATCATTTCAATTGAAAATTTGGTGCGCGTGGGTTTGACCGCGTCGATGACGTGGCGGCAATTCTCCACGGTGGCGTCGATAAACTCCTCCGTGATGTTCTTGGGGTCGGGACCGCACCAATAATGAGGATTGAAGGAGCCGGCAATATCGACGCAGCAGCGCGTCCCCAGCAGTTCGGCCAGGGCCAGCCGCTCCTGCACGTAGGCAAGGTTCTGGCGCCGCTTCTCTAGATCCACATCGAGCATGTTGCGCCACGCTCCCACCTCCGCCAGGGCCACATCCCGGTCAGCAAATTCCTTGATGATGGCTTTTATTCTGTCCGTATCGTTGATCTCTACCTGGGGAGCGTAAGCGGCTCGATACCCCAACCGGCGATGCTCTTGCGCAAGCTCAGCCGGGTCTTCCGATTTAAGAAAAACGGGACCGCCCAACCGCATGGGCCGGGTGCTTGAGTTATCCGGCGTGCCCCACGCGGGAACATTCGCCACGGCCAGAGCGGCCATCGTCCCCGTCTGACCAAGAAAGGCGCGCCGGGATAAATGATTGGGCATTATGACCTCGTATACCGGAGTTTAGTGGGCAGAGTTTTGAGATCCTTCATAGGAGGGCCCATGCGGGCTTACGATTTCAGATCCTTTAATAGCTCATCGACAGAAGCGGCTTCCTTGACCCGGCCTTGGGCAATATCCTCGTCGGCCTCTCGTTCTTTCCTCTGCCACTCAGGGGTCCAAAACCAAAGCTGGTCTCTCGGAATTCGAACCAATTCCAATTTGCGGTCCACGAGCCTCATCAGCAAGTGGTCGCCGTTCTTGAGCCGCAAGGCTCGGGCAATCCGGCTGGGGAGCGTTATCGGAGCTTCGGGCCTACCCGGACGGTTTCATGGAAAGCGGATTTGGTTTTGGCCATACGGGTTTCATGATAATATCTGGCTATGGAGATGTACACCTACCCCATCACTGTTGAGCGTGAAGGCCGGAAATATTGGGCGTACAGCGAAGATTTTCCGGGAGTATATGGACTTGGAAAATCCATCGAAGAAGCCAAGACGAGTATTCTCGAATCGATGCGGCTCTATATCGAAGAGTGCCGCGCCGCTCACCGCCCCATCCCTCGGGCTCGCTCGGTTTACATGGAGACTGTTTCTCTGGCGGTATAGCGGCGAGTTTCACGCTTTTCCTTTCCTCCTGCCTCCAAGAAAGTCTTCCTCTGAGAAGCCCGCGTCCTTGAGAATGCGTAGGAACAACCCGCGCGGAACATCGCCTGAATGAATCGGCACACTGAGCACGGACCGTGCTGGGTGAATTAGAATCCGGTGCGAACCTTTTTGCCGTGTCTCCTCATAGCCGTGTTTGCGCAGAAAGCGGAGCAGTTCCTTGGCACTGGGCATGGCGGTCCGGGAACTTGAAATCGATAGTATTTAGTTACGCCGTTGCGCGTCGAATTTCGTACACCCTCAGTTCGTGCTCACACGGCAGCGACATGTTGAACCTCGCGACGGCATCGCACGCAACAACGGGACAAGGAACCTTATCCATCACGGAAGGTGCCCGAGCGCCAAGGAATTTGCGGTCAATCCGAAAACTGCCCCCTGGACCAAGTCCGAAAAGGACGTCGAAGCCGTTACGGGGTTTGCTCAAGTACGACTTCATCTCTTCATCGGTAAGATACATCAGCAGTCTTTCGATTGCATCTCCAATTCCAAAGGCTCCTAGTCGGAAGACATCGTTCATGAGTGCCCCCGCCTTATTCGGTTTTGGTTGGTTATGCCCACTCGGAATTTTCCTGTCGTATTTGAGTTCCCAAACGGCTGCTCCGTGCTTGTCGTTCAAAGGGAGGTAGCCGTCGATCTTGGCGCTCGGGATATTCGGATGTGGGTATTCGAAGCGGATTTCCAGCTGTAATATCAGGGCTTTCTCTGTAAGTGACGCGCATAGACAGTCACGTAAGACACCCTCTGCGATCCCTGTCCCATTCAAGAGCCGTTCCCCCAATAGCTGCGAGAATCACTGAAAGACCTCTTGCGTCATTACCATAGGTGCGGTCCAAAAACTCGTGAAGTCGAAAGGATTGTACGCTGGTCGTCGCAAGAAGGAAAGCGAGTGCTAAGCGGAGGCATGTTCTGCTCCGCGTCGCTGGAAGATTTCGATGTAGCAATTGACCAGCTAGGCCGTGCCTTACAATCGGGAAATCAGCTTCTCGTAATCTGGGTGTGAGCCGATCCAGTACCAAATCATGGTGTCGGCGCGGCGGAGGCCGACGGCGCGCCACCCGAGTCCGACGCGGACCGAGTAAACGGGTTTGGTCGAGTGGATGCGCTTGAAATGCAAACTGGGATGTTGAGGGTCTTGTTGCCAGAGGCGTTAAGCTTCTTGCGCGTTTTGCCGGATCTCCTTGGGGAGTTGTTTAAGGGCCTCACGGAATCGCGCGGTGGAGTGAGAGTTCACAGCTCGTCCAGGGGCTTGGTCTTTCCAGATTCGAACTCGGCCAAAGCTTCATCGGCGAGTTTCCCGAGCTGGTCCTGCGAGTTGGCGAAGGCTTCGCTCCAGCGGCGCTCCGAGGCAAGATCGGCGAGTAACTGGCGGGCGAGCGAATCCTGCTCCTGTTGTGGGAGCTTCGACGCCTCCGTGAAAGCCTTTTCGAGCAGCTTCGTCATAGACTCGGCTCCAAACTTCTCGGTCGCATTAAGCCTTCAGTATATTCCGTCAGGGAAGCAATCTCCATTCGCGCCACGCCGCATACTGCCCCAATTTCGGGTGTAGCGCCGGGCTTCAGCCCGGCACGTGCCGCCCTAAAGGGCGGCGCTACGTTCAAATTTGGGCGCACCCTCACACCGACGCCTGTTCCGCCGCCCGTCGCTGGAAAATTTCGATAAAGCAATTGACCAGGGAGACGGCGGCGGGGGTGATGCCGGGGATGCGGGATGCTTGCCCCAGCGTTAGGGGGCGCACCTTGGTGAGCTTCTCCACGACCTCGCGCGAAAGGCCGGAAACTTTGCCGTACTCGAACCATTCCGGAATGCGCCGCGACTCGGCGCGCTTCATCCGTTCCATCTGCCGCTCCTGCTGCTGCAAGTAGCCCTCGTATTTGAAATCCGTTTCCACGCGCCGAGCTTCTTCACGGGAGAGCGCGGCAAATGGATGAACCCCCTCACCCGTCCCGCCCTGCGGGACACCCTCTCCCCCAAGGGGGCGAGGGATGTTATTTATGATGGTGGATGATTGCAGTCCCTCACTGACCCACTCCATCAGGTCGTCTATCCCCAACTCCGTCCGCTTGAGCAACTGCGCGCCGGTTAAAGGAGAAGGCGCGGTCAGATGTCCGCCGTCCATCAATCCCAGCTTGGTGTAAATTTCCTTGCCCGCCCGCGAGCGCGGGTCCAGGCGAGTTTCCAGCAGGAATTTCGTGGCCGCACTGATGCGAAGCTTTTTTTCCAGAAACGCCTCGTAGTCCTTTTGCTTGATCGTCCCCACCTGGTATCCCAGCGGAGTTAAGCGTTCGTCGGCGTTGTCGATGCGCAAGTGCAAACGGAACTCGGCGCGCGAGGTGAACATGCGGTAAGGCTCGTCCACGCCCTTGCTCACCAAGTCGTCAATCAGGATTCCGGCATACCCCTGCGTGCGGTCGATGGTGAGCGGCTGCTTGCCTTGCACGCGCAGTCCGGCATTAATTCCTGCCATGATTCCCTGGCAACCTGCTTCTTCATAACCGGTGGTTCCATTGATCTGTCCGGCGAGAAACAGGTCCTGGATCTTCTTCGTCTCGAGCCACGGAAAGAGTTCGGTGGGCTGCACCATGTCATATTCAATGGCGTAGCCGGGGCGAATCATATCCGCGTTCTCGAGGCCCGGAATCGACTTCACCATGGCCATTTGCACATCGATGGGCATCGAGGTTGACATGCCATTGACGTAGATCTCATTGGTGTCCAGGCCCTCCGGTTCAAGGAAAATCTGGTGCTGCGGCTTGTCCGGAAACTTCACGATCTTGTCTTCAATGGAGGGGCAATAGCGCGGTCCGATGCCCTTGATCTGCCCGGAATAGAGCGGGGCGCGGTGCACGTTTTCCCGAATGGCGCGATGGGTCTCCGCATTGGTGTAGGTAATCCAGCAGACCGTCTGCGGCTGCGTGATGGCCTTGGTGCGAAAGCTGAAAGGCGTCGGAATCGGATCGCCGGGCTGCTCTTGAAACTTTGAGAAATCAATAGTTCGCGCGTCGAGCCGCGGAGGCGTGCCGGTCTTAAGCCTGCCGACTTCGAAACCCAGGCGGCGAAGCGCCTCCCCCAGCAGCACCGAGGGCGGCTCGCCCGAGCGTCCGGCCGGATATTGGTTTTCTCCGCAATGGATCAAGCCGTTGAGAAAAGTTCCCGTGGTGATCACCACCGCGCCCGCTTCCACCGTCCGCCCGTCGAGCAGGCGTATGCCGCGCACGCGTCCGCTCAATCCGGCGGGCAGGGGCGATTCGCGAACCGTCCCTACTTCCATGACTAAGTCCACGACTTCCGCCTGCTTGATGCGCAGGTTCGGCTCCGACTCGATCACTTGCCGCATCTTTGCCCGGTAAAGCTTCTTGTCGGCCTGCGCGCGTGGCGACCAAACCGCCGGGCCGCGGCTGGTGTTGAGCAGGCGGAACTGGATTCCCACGGCGTCGATGACTTGACCCATCACCCCGCCCAGCGCATCGATTTCGCGCACCAAGTGGCCCTTGGCGATGCCACCCACCGCGGGATTGCAGGACATCTGCGCGATGAGGTCGAGGTTAATAGTGTATAGGGCGGTCCGCAGGCCCATGCGCGCCGCCGCCATCGCCGCCTCGCAGCCCGCGTGCCCCGCACCCACCACCACCACATCGTATTTTTCCGAGAAACCCATCGACATTGTGCTTTTGCCCGCCTGAAGAGGACAACTTCATTCTACCAAGGGCCTTTGTCCGATGCTAGGCGCCTGTCGGAGATAGATTTTGATTCCTCCCGGGGCAAGTCCGAAGATTTCTGGGCGGCGCGGGCTTGTTATTATTGACAGGACGGGGAAGGGTTGTAGGATGAGTTGGTTGATTGCCCTCGGAGGGGGGTGCTTATTCGCAAAACTTCCGCCCCTAATCCGCTCCCCAACCGATGAGGGGAGTTGTATTAAGCTCTTAGACGTAGACATGGAAAAGCTTCTCCAATTCTTCCGCCGCCGTCCTGGTTACCGCACGGCGACCCTTCTCACCGGGAGCCTTTTTTGGCTGGTCGGATTTTTTCTGCTTCCTCTGGCCTACCTCCTGACGGTGAGCTTTGCGCGGCGCTCGCCTTACGGAACAATCGATTGGACCCTCGGCCTCGCCAATTATGCTCGCGCCTTTCAGCCGCTCTACCTGGAGGTCTACTGGCGATCGTTCTGGATGGCTCTGATTACCACGGCTCTCTGCGCGCTGCTGGGCTTTCCCGTTGCCTACACGCTGGCGCTGCGAATATCCGCGCGATGGAAATCCGCTCTCCTGATGCTGGTGGTCATACCCTTTTGGACCAGTTTTCTAATCCGCACCTACGCCTGGATGATTATCCTGCGCAGCGAGGGCGTGGTGAATAACACGCTTCTGGCATTGCACCTTGTCCATGAGCCTTTGCGCCTGCTTTACACTCCATGGGCGGTGATGATTGGGCTGGTCTATGGCGAATTGCCTTTCATGATTCTGCCGCTGTACGCGGTGCTGCAAAAGTTGGACCCCACTCTTCTGGAGGCCGCCGCGGACCTGGGCGCGCCGTGGTGGCCCACTTTTTTGCGAATAACGCTGCCGCTCTCGGCCCCGGGCCTGATGGCGGGATCCATCCTGGTTTTCATCGCTTCCGTCGGCGCCTTCGTCACCCCGGATTTGTTGGGTGGCGCTCGCACCATGATGGTGGGGAACCTCATCCAGAACCAGTTTGCTGTGGCGCGCGATCAACCCTTCGGCTCGGCGGTGGCGTTTCTCTTGACGTTTGTGGTTCTGGCGTTGGTGGCGGCGGGGTTACGGAAGAGCGAACACACCAGCGGGGGGATGTTCTGATGGCGGGCGCGCGGCGGGGCGGCTGGGGACTTTCCATTACCACCACTGCCGTCTACCTGTTTCTTTACGCACCCATCTTTGTCCTCATGGTTTATTCCTTCAACCGCTCGCGGTTGTCGGCTCATTGGATGGGTTTCACCAGTGAGTGGTACGCCGTCCTCTGGCGCGATGAGCAGATTTTTCAATCGCTGGAGAACAGCCTGGTGGTGGCGGCCGGAGTCACCCTGGCCTGCGTGGTGTTCGGGACGATGTCCGCGCTCGTCTTTGCGCGGCCTCGCCGGCGCGCAAAAGCGCTGCTCGACGGCGTGGTGTATCTTCCCCTCGTCATCCCGGAAATTGTGATTGCCGTCGCCACGGTCATCTTTTTCAGCCTGCTGACGCTGAAACTGAGCCTATGGACCATCGTCATCGCCCACATTACGTTTTGCATTTCCTACGTCATCATCGTGGTGGGAGCGCGCCTGGCAGGGATGGACCGCTCCCTGCAAGAAGCCGCGTTGGATTTGGGCGCGAACGAGTGGACCACGTTCTTTCGCGTCACGTTGCCCATTGCCGCACCGGCCATCCTTTCCGCCGCCCTGCTGGTTTTCACCACGTCTTTCGACGATTACCTCATCACTTCGTTTGTGGCCGGCGTTCGCTCCACCACGCTGCCGCTGGAAATCTACTCGCGGCTGAAGCGCGGCATCACGCCGGAGATCAACGCCATCTCCACCATCATCCTGATCACCACCATTCCGCTGGTCCTCGTTGCCCAACGGCTCGAACGCGGTTCCATGAAGCTGCGCACGGCCCTGGCTAGCGCGGCCGCGATCTTCCTGTTGATGGTTACCCCGGTGGTGGCGCGCACCTGGCAGCCGGGCGGGGAACTGCCGCAACTTAACATTTACATCTGGTCGTCCTACATCTCCCCGCGCGTCATTCACGGCTTCGAGCGCGAGTATCACTGCCAGGTCAACTACGACCTCTATGACTCGAATGAAGCGCTGCTGACCAAGTTGCAAGCCGGCAACGTGGACTACGACCTGGTGGTCCCGAGCGATTACATGGTGGAGATTCTGGTGCGGCAGGGTTTGCTTGCCAAGCTTGCCAAGCAACGCGTGCCCAACGCTTGGGCGAATACCGACCCGCGGTTTCTGGGGCTCCCCTTTGACCCGCAAAATGAATATTCCGTGCCCTACGCTTGGGGAACGACCGGGCTCGCCTATCGCGCCGACCTGGTCAAAGAAAATATCGATAGCTGGAACGCACTCTTCGATCCGCACTGGGCGGGACACATTCTGCTGCTCGACGATACGCGCGAAGTTTTTGGCATGGCGCTAAAGAAACTCGGCCACTCGCTGAACTCCACCGACCCTGACCAGATCCGGCAGGCGCGCGACCTGCTGTTACACCAGAAGCCTCTGGTTAAGGGCTACAACAGCTCCAACTTTGAGCAGGACCTGGCCGCCGGCGACGCTTGGATCGCCCAAGCCTACAATGGCAACATGACTTTTGTCATGCGCGATGAGCCGCGCATTCGTTACGTCATCCCCAAGGAAGGGTGCACGATTTCCGTCGACTGCGCCTGTATACCCCGCCACGCTCCGCACCCGCAACTGGCGGAAGATTTCATCAATTACTTCCATCGTCCGGAAGTGTCGGCAATGTTCGTGAACGATTGCGGCTTCAATACTCCCAGCCGTTACGACCGGAGGGAAATTGACCCATGGCTCCTCGCCAATCCTGCCGTGTTCCCCGATCCCGCCGCGCTCAACCGCTGCGAATTCATGCGCGATCTTGGGCCGGTCATCACGCTTTATGATCGCTACTGGACCGAAATCAAGGCCCGCTAAGCCCGGGTTACGCTTTGATTTTGAAAACGAGTGGGTAGGTCAAGGCTTTGCTTCCGGCAACCCCCTAAGAGTGTCCTGGAGTCGTGACAAATGCGGGTTGGGAATGCGATCCCTTTCGAAACATGGGTCATTCCCGCGGAAGCGGGAATCAGGTCCCGCGGCGGCGCATTTCCAATAACTTGCGGAGGAGATTCCCGCCTTCGCGCGAATCACTGCCCCTGGGAGCGCCCATGCCTCGCCAACGACACCATTATTAACCCAACCATGCAGGCAGCAACTCCGAATTCATGTCTATTGGGGCTGAGCCGGCTCCGCCGTCTGCGTGGCGGTTGGCATCTGCATCATCTCCTGATTAAGTCGACGCGTAGGTTCCTGGGATTTGCGTATGTCTTGGAAAGCCGCCCACTCGCGGTCAGCGTCGGCTTTGACACCCAGCTTGCGGTAGGCCAAGGCCAGCCGATAGTGAACGATCTCGTTCTGAGGATCCGAACGCTCGGCATCCAGCAAATAATCCAGCGCCTTACGAGGTTCGTTCATCGATGTAAGGGCTTTGCCTAGCCCGATTTGCGCATCAATATAGCGCGGGCGTAATTGCAAGGCGCGCGAGTAATGTTGAAAAGCATTTTGAAAATCAGTCCGTGACCACGCCACCTCCCCCAATTCATATTCGGAGCCGGCATCGGCAGGATTTGAGGCGAGGGCCGCCTGAAATTCTTTCTCCGCTTCTGCGCGGGTGGCTTCGCTGGCGGAGTATGACAAAAGAGCCTGACCCAATTCCAAGTGAATCTCAGGCAGATTGGGGTCGATCTCCACGGCCCGCCGATACTCCTGAATGGCGCCGGAGAACTCGTTGCGGCTCATCAGGGACTGCGCCAGGATTTCGTGCGTGCGAGCGGATTCGGGGGCAACTTTTACAAGGGTAGCCAGGGCGCGCGCCGCCAGGTCAGAGTAAACACGGTAGGCTGTGTAAAGTGTGTCCGGTTTATCAGGTTCAAGGGATTCAAGTACCCTCACGATTGCAGAGGCTTTGTCGAGCTCTCCCGAGGTGTAATAGATACTGACCAAATCCGAACCACATTGGGCGCGCAATTTCTCCTCTTGCACGTGCGGGAAGGACTTCTCCAGCAGAGTCCTCGCCTCGTCCAGATTCCCGGCTCGCATTTCAGACATACCGAGGAAGGCTTGCGCGTTCCACAAGTCGGGCTTAAGCCTCAGCGATTCCTGAAATTCCTTGACGGCTTGGGGGTAATTACGCTCATTGAACGCAATCGCACCCAGGCTGGCTCTGGCCTCCGCATTATGAGGATCGATTCGAAGGATTTCCTGAAATTCCTGGGCGGCAACATCAAGCTGCTGCGATTTGAGGGCTTCCTGTGCCCGTGCGTAATGGAGCTTAATTCCCTCTAATTGATTCGTTTGGCCGTACGCAAGCAAGCAAAAAAGAAATGATGAGGTTACTAGACAGAACCGGCTCATTTGGCGCGTTTTGGGGCGTGACCTTCTTAAATATGCCACGACACCTGCCTTTCTTCGCATGATTCTACCACATGGTCTCGCCCTGTGGGGCCCAATCGCACTGGCTGGAAGTGCCCGAGTTTGACGGAGTGATTTCAAAATAGAGGGTAGGACTTGCCAGCCCCAAAGTGGCGGTCTAGTGCTTAGTTGCCGAAATTAGCGCTATTTCAAGTCGGCGGATGGAAGGGCGGGGCTTCACAGGCTGCGGAAAAACTGTCCTCGGCGTACAACCACCCCGGCGCTAACGGCGCCACCCCTCCTGAATCAGGAGGGGAGTTGTTGAAAACGCTCCCCTCCTCAGATGAGGAGGGGTGGCGCGCCGAGCGCCGGGGTGGTGCTGACAGTTCTAGCGCCGAGCGCCGCAGAGTTTTTCCGCAGCCTGTTTAGCCCCTGAAGCGAGCTGGTTCCAGGGCCTAAAGGCCCATTCAACCCTCCACGCTGCGATGGCGGGGCTAAAGCCCCGCCCTTCCGAGGCCCATGATTAATATCGTTTTCTAATGCAACTTGGCACTAGTAAAGACCAGGCCAGCGGCCTGGAAAACCAAACCTGCTTTCTTCCGCAAACCCTGAAGCAGCGTGCCAACTGTTGATTCCTTAACCTTTCAAACGTCATCTCCGCCTCGATCTGTTCTGGGACGGAACGGTGGGTTTTGTAGCTCGCCCGTTCAGGGGTCGGCGTGGGAAACTATCCGTTAACCCAGGCCGTTGGCCTGGGCTGTGTTAGGCCGCCCCGTTGGGGGTTCTTCGCAAATTAAGACACTCCCCACTGGCTGATTGGAGACCTGAGACACTAAGTCGCGATAAATCGGACTATGATTCCGTTTTTATCCGCCAGAAAGTCCGATTCGAAACCTCCGGTCGCCCCTCGGAATCTGAATTGCCCGGCTTCGTCTTGGCAGGCAGTGTTAGCGTGTTTTAACCCGGACCCCTTCTTCCCACGCTCCCTGACGGGTAGTGGGATTTCGGGAAAGGGAACCCTGATTGGGTAGGTTCCCAAGGCCCTTACCCAGTGCCAAGTTATAGAAATGAGCGACATTATTTGTAGCCGGGCGGAAGTGCGGGGCTTTACAGGCCTCGGGAAAACCCTGGGACTGTCATTCTGGACGTTGGCAGCCTTGCGGTCGCCCGTCATAGGCAGAAACTTGATGGGAAGAAGTAATCACCCAACCTGTCATCCTGAGCAGCAGCGAAGGACCCCGGCAGTCAGCGGGGTTTCATGAGCCGGGCAAACTACGGGGGTTCTTCTCCCCAAAGGCGGGCTCAGAATGACAGTTTGAGCGACAGTGAATCGAAAAGCCTTAAGCGTCGAGTTTCTGCAGCGGACGCGCGGGCGACGAAGAATCTCGGATGGTCTTGGAAATACTCAGTGCGGGATCCTTCGCTGCGCTCAGGATGACAGTGAACATGCTCAGGATGACAGCGAACTGGCTCAGGATGAAAGCCTTAGAGCGGTTTTCGGCATTCTGCTGAACGTCGATTAACGGACCCGGACACCTTATGAGCATCAACATCGGTTTGGACATCGGCGCGGTAAGCTTGAAGCTCGCGGCCATCGGTGGCCCGGACGACGGACCGCGTTTTCGTACCCTCACGGAGAAATCCCAGACGTTTTATGCGGCCTCCTTCCCGGAGTCCAGCCCTTTTGCCGGCCGCGCCCTGGTGCTTTCGCGTTACCGGCGCCTGCAGGGAAGTCCCATCCAATCCACGTTCGACCTGTTAAAAGAGCTTTACGACTACCTGCCGGAAGAAGACGTGGAGGGCATCCGCGTGACGGGCTCGGGAAGTCAGTTGATTGCCAAGGTCCTGGGCATCTATTTTGAAAATGAGTTTCGCGCCATTGCCAAGGGGCTACGGACATTCTACCCGCAGGTGCGCACGGTTTTCGAAATGGGAGGCGAGGCGTCCAAATACCTGCGTCTTGACCCCAACGTAACCGGCAAGCACCTGGGCATTGTGGACTACCAAACCAGCGGCGAATGCGCGGCAGGCACGGGTTCGTTCATCGACCAGCAGGCCACGCGGCTGCTCTACTCGATTGAGGAAGTGGGCCCGGCGGCATGCGGAGCCAGTTGCGCGGCGCGGATCGCCGGCCGCTGCTCCGTGTTCGCCAAGACTGACATGATCCATGCCCAACAGAAGGGCTACACCACGGAGCAGATTCTGCGCGGGCTGTGCGACGCCGTGGCGCGCAATTATAAATCGAGCCTGGTGAAGGGGCGGGCGGTAGTGCCTCCCGTGGCGTTCATCGGGGGCGTGGCGATAAACCAGGGAGTGCGCAACGCCCTGTGCGAAGCCTTCAGGCTGAAAGAGTCCGACCTACTGATCCCCGAGCATTACGCGTGGCTGGGAGCGATGGGCGCGGCGATGCTGGAATCGGAGGAATTCCGCAAGCGCTCGTTCAAACGCATTCACCAATTGCGCCAGCACGAGGCGGCGCGGAAGACTTTCGCCTGCACTGAGCCGCTCTCGATGGAAAACGTCCTCCTGTTGCGCGACCGCACCGGAGAAAAGGTATCAGGTGCCAGGTGTCAGGTGTCAGGGAAAAACCAAGAGGAGGTGCCAGTTGTCAGGTGTCTGGTATCAGGGAAAAACATTCACGACGAAGCTCCTGCCAATTCTGACACCTCGCACCTGACACCTGACACCTCCATTGAGGCCTATCTTGGCATCGACATCGGTTCGGTCTCAACCAACCTGGTGGTGATCGACGCCGACGGAAACCTGCTGAAGGAAATTTACCTCCGCACGCAAGGGCGGCCGATTGAAGTGGTGGACCGCGGGCTGAAGGAAATCCAAGCGGAGTTGGCCGCGTCGCTCGACATTCGCGGTGTGGGCACGACAGGCTCGGGCCGCGAGCTGATTGGCGAGCTGGTGGGCGCGGACACGGTGAACGATGAAATCACCGCTCACAAAACCGGCTCCATGCACGTCTGCAATCAGATGGGCATGGACCCCGTGGACACGATTTTCGAGATTGGCGGGCAGGATTCCAAATTCATCCGCATTGACAAGGGCGTGGTGGTGGACTTCACCATGAACGAGGCCTGCGCCGCAGGCACGGGCTCCTTCCTGGAAGAGCAGGCGGAGAAACTGGGAATCTCCATCAAGGAAGAATTCGCAGAGTTGGCGCTGGCGTCCGCCAGCCCCGCGCGCCTGGGCGAGCGCTGCACGGTGTTCATGGAGCGCGACGTTACCGGGCTGATGCACAAAGGCGCGGAAGTGGGCGACTTGGCGGCGGGCCTGGCATATTCGGTGGCGCTCAACTACCTGAACCGCGTGGTGCGCGGGCGCAAGATCGGCAAGGTGATCTTCTTCCAGGGAGGCACGGCTTACAACGACGCCGTAGCGGCCGCGTTTTCACAGATCCTCGGCAAGCAGATCATCGTGCCGCCGCACAACGGTGTGATCGGGGCCATCGGCATGGCGCTGATCGCCCGCGACCGCATGAAAAACGCCGGCAAGGCGAGCCGCTTCCGCGGTTACGACCTGGGGCGCGTGAACTTCACCACGCGTGAGTTCGTTTGCCAGGCCTGCTCCAATTTCTGCGACATGAAGGAATTCAACATCGAGGGGCAGCGCACCTACTGGGGCGACAAGTGCTCCGACAAGTTCCGCAAGCGGGCGCGCACGGACCGCCAGCCGGCGATCGAAGATTTGGTCGAGTGGCGCGAGAAGCTGCTGGAAGAGGTCCTGCTGCCCACTCGGGGCGGCAGCCGCACTGTGGGGATTCCACGCACCATGTTCTATTACGACCAATTCCCCTTCTGGTGCGCCTATTTCCAGGAACTGGGTTTCGACGTCGTCGTCTCTTCACCCACCGACCGCAAGATTTCCATGGCGGGCGAGGAGCTGACCATCGCGCAGCCCTGCTTCCCCGTGAAGGTGGCGCATGGGCATGTCCAGGACCTGCTGGAGAAGGGCACCGACTACATTCTGCTTCCTAACGCCGTCAACGCAGAGGCGCCGGAGGGCCTGGTGGATTCGTTTCTCTGCCCCTGGAACCAGACGCTGCCTTTCGTGATTCGCGCCGCTCCCCAGCTCGAATTCGCCCAGGCCAAGTATCTTTCTCCCACCGTTCACTTCCGCTATGGGCGCAAGCTTGTGGAGAAGCAACTCGCCGACTTTGCTCGCACCCTGGGCGTCAAACCGCGAACCAACGCCGATGCTGTGCGGGCGGCCTACGCCGCGCAGGAAGCCTTTACCGACACGCTGCTGGAAGCCGGCGCGGCAGCGCTGGCCACACTTCAGGAGACCGGTGAGCCCGCGCTGGTGTTGGTGGGGCGGCCCTATAACCTCTATGACCGAAGCGTGAATTGCGATATTCCCCGCAAGCTGCGCACGCTTTACGGGGTGAACGTTCTTCCCATGGAGGTTCTGCCCCTCGACGATGAGGACATTACGGATGTCAACTCCAACATGTACTGGAATTCCGGCCGGCGCATTCTGGCCGCGGCGCGGTTGACCCGGCGCTACCCGAACCTGCACCTGGTCTACATCTCTAACTTCAAGTGCGGGCCGGACTCCTACATCAAATCGTTCATCGACGAAGCCGCGGGCAAACCCTCATTGGTGCTTCAGTTCGACGGCCACGCCAACGACGCGGGCTTCATTACGCGTTGCGAGGCGTATCTCGACAGCAAAGGATTCTTGCGATGTCCCTCTTTGGCCACCGCCATGCCCGCCGCCAGATAAGTCCTGATAACCCCCTGCGCGGAAGGACGGTCTACATTCCCACCATGGGCGAAGGCAGCCCGGAAGCTTTCGCCGCGGCGTTTCGCTGGCTGGGTGTGAACGCCCAGCCCACACCCCCATCCGACGACCGCACCCGCGAGCTGGGCGCCAAGTACACCAGCGGCGACGAATGCTACCCTGCCAAGGTGACGGTGGGTGACTTTCTGCGCGTCATCGAGCAGCCCGGCTTTGACCCGGATCGCACCTCTTTCTTCATGCCCACCGCCGACGGCCCCTGCCGCTTCGGCCAGTACGCGCCTTTCCTGCGCAAGATTCTGAACGAGGCGGGCTATGGCCGCGTGCAGGTGCTCTCGCCCAGCAGCCTGAATGGCTATGAGGACCTGGGCGAAATCGCCACCCCCTTCCTGCGCATGGCCTGGCGGGCCCTGGTGTGCGCGGATACCGTGCACCGGGCGCTGCTCAAAACCCGCCCCTATGAAACCACGCCCGGTGCGGCCGACCGGGCCTTTCAGGAGTCGCTCCAGGATGTGTGTACGACGGTTGAGAATAGCTGCGCCGATGCCGGCTGCCAGCTCCGCTCGCTGGTGGAAGCAATGGCCCGCTGCCGTGACCGCTTTCGGCGCGTCCCGGCGCTCTACGACCCGGAAATCCCCCTGATCGGCGTGGTGGGAGAAATCTTCTGCCGGCTGAACACGTTTTCCAACGAAGACCTGATTCGCAAGCTGGAAGGGTACGGAGCCGAGTGTTGCTTGAGCCATATCGGCGAGTGGGTGTCTTACACGAATGCCGAGGCCATACGCAAACTGCGCCTCCTGGGACGTAATATCTCCTGGGATATGGCCAAGACCTTCATCCGCTCCCACATCCAGCACTCCGATGAAGAGTCCCTGATTGCGCCTTTCAAAGATGATTTTGTGGGCTATGAAGAGCCTCCCGTCGAGGAAATCCTGGACCTTGCCTGGCCCTATCTGCCCACCGGCGGAGCGCTGGGCGAGATGGTCCTGAGCGTGGGCAAGGCCGCCTACCTGGCGAAACACGGCGCCGACGGCATCATCGATATCAGCCCCTTCACTTGCATGAACGGCATCGTGAGCGAGGCCATCTATCCGCAACTGTCAAAGGCTTATGGCGGCATCCCTATCCGCAATTTCTACTTCGACGGCACACAAGCCGACCTTGACCGCGACCTGGGAATCTATATGGAACTCGCCCGCTCCCACCGCGAAAAGAAAACCTTTCGCCGCACCTATCCTGCATACTTCGCGCAACCAGTGGTATAACACCCCTAGGACCGAAGCTGACTGCCGTCGCGGGCCACCTTTTCGTTAAACCACTGCTTCGCCAATTCCGGGAGACGTGTCAGGACTTCGCGGCCAAATATTGCCTCATCTAAGTATTTCATGTGGATTGAATCGACGATTCGACAAAGGTATGACTTACCATCTTCCCACCACGTCCGGTACCCGTCCACAAACAGATAGTGGCGGACAGTGTGTCCCTCTTTGAGCAGGTCTTCAAGTTCGGCGCCATCCAGCAGAGTCTCGTAAATGCCATCGGCCACACGGCTGCCGAATGTGGTCGTGTAGTAATATTCCTTGATTTCCCAGATAGCGATCGGATTGACCGGTCTCGGATATGCACCGTCAACGCGACGGGCAAGAGTACGGAGAGGACGGCGGCCGACCGTCACTGTGGTCAGCGTGCGTGGGTCATAATCGCAGTGGGGTAACAGTAGCTGAACGTCACCGGGATGGAAAACGTTTTTTCGATCGCGGCGTTCTTTTCTGATTTGCCCTTCTCTTATGAGTTTGTCGACATACTTCTTCGGGCGTAGCAGATTGTCAACCTCTTCTCGTTCAAGCCAGTTAATCCGTGCCCCTGAAGTATCTGCTTCGGTGATACTCCGGGTCTTTAAAGGACTTAGCTTTTCGAGCGTTTCTTCAAGAAGCATGGAGATTACACAGGTGAGGTAGGCGTGGGCTTTCTTGTCGCCTTTCTGCTTGTTCATAGGTAAATGACACACATGGGAACACTTTCGTTTTACTTCCTTGAACATCTGCTCAGCTTCGGCACCGTTCAATAGCTGGCCCTTGATTCCAGCAATCGCCGACGCTCGATGGGCGAAGTACGCGAGCAATTTTCTGCCAAGCTCGGTCGGCTGACCTTGCTCACATACGGAGGCGGAATCCAGCTCAAGCGCGGTCAACGCATCCGCAATTTCTGCAAGGGTTGGGACTTTGATCTTGTCTTCTCTGCGGACGGTGTATCCAACCTCTTCGCTGATGGTTCTGACGCAAGCCCAGAAACTCTTATCCTGATTCAAGAACTCTTCGTGGGGTTTCATTTCAAAGTTTTCTCAAGCCGCTCGGCAAAAGCGACGAAGGATATGTTGAGCGCTTTGCATATGCTGTATACTTCAGCAAGATCGAGTCGACGTTCGCCGTTTTCATATTTGCTGACGAACGATTGTGGTTTTCCCAGTCGTTCGGCAAGGTCAATCTGGCGTAGCCGAGCTTCGGAACGTAACGAGATAAGCAATACTCGCAGCCTCTCTGCCATTGTGAGTTCCTTGGGCATTGGGAGAGATAATAGCTGAGTCTTGACCCTCATCCCAAATTGGGATATTGTGCTAAAGAGTCAACTAAACTGAGGTTTAACGGTACATGGAACAGCTTGCTTTCGCCGAGATTGGAACACGCCAGGTGATACCCTTCACAAGGGGCTTGCTGAAGTGGGTGGGAAATAAGCAGCGATTCGCGTCCGAGATCGTGTCTTACTTCCCCTCGGATTTCGGCGCCTATTTCGAACCGTTCATTGGAAGTGGCGGCGTGCTGGCGACCTTAGCGCCTAAGCACGCACTGGCATCTGATTCGTTCGCGCCGCTCATCGAGATATGGCAAACACTTTCGAGTAATCCATCGCTGCTCAAACGATGGTACCAAGAGCGTTGGGAGCTTTGCAGTAAGGGCGACCATGTCGAGGAGTATGAGAAAATAAAGGCGTCGTTCAATGTAAAGCCCAACGGGGCGGACCTTTTATTTCTCTGTCGAGCTTGTTACGGTGGAGTGGTTCGCTTCCGGCAGGCAGACGGATACATGTCAACGCCATGCGGCATTCACAAGCCGATCCACCCCACGAGTTTCAGTAAGCGAGTGGATGAATGGGCACGGCGTCTCCGTGGGACTACATTCAAGTTGATGGATTATGCAGAAGCGTTAAAGATCGCCGCGCCTGGTGATTTGGTCTACTGCGACCCGCCGTATAGTGACACGCAATCAATCCTTTACGGAGCACAGTCCTTTAGCCTGCCCAAACTACTTGAAGCGATCACCGGCTGCAAAAGGCGCTCTGTTTTTGTCGCTCTTAGTATTGACGGCACTAAGCGTTCTGGCAAGCACAATGTGGAGCTTCCTATTCCGAGTGGTCTATTCGAGCGTGAAGTGTCGATCAGTTGTGGACGCTCAATGCTGAAGCGTTTTCAGATGAACGGAAAGAATCTAAGCGATGAGATTGTGACTGACCGCTTGTTGTTAACCTATTAGCGAGCATCTAGCATTGCTGGAGGCTTTCGAACACCTCGACTCCACCGGCTTTTACTCCCGTTACATTGTGCGAGGTTTCGGGATGAATACGTAGGAAGAGCACAACTGCGGCGGGTTCAAGTCTTGACCAAATCTCGTACAATTGAGGAAGATTAGGAAACTATATCGATGAGTACCCGTCTCACGGATGTCCCGCTTTATTCTGTCCTGGCGGCGGATGTAGAGGGGGTCAGCGAAGAATCCCGACAAATCAGTCGGCTTCTTGCCAGTATTTCGTTTCAACAACGGACTCTCGCATCCTCGCTGTGGAAGGACTCCCTGATTGAGGAAATATCTCAAGTGAGCCAAACCTGCAACGAGCAAGGCTGGGACGGATACAATGCTGAACCTTTATCAAGCTTATCGGCAATACGGGCGACGGAACTCTTAGAACTCTTACCGAACGACATTCAGATACCAAACGTGGTTCCGGACCCCGGGGGGGACATCTCATTTGAGTGGCACGCCGGAAGTCAAAACGATTTCACTCTCGGTGTAACCGGACAGAGCTTGGTCTACGCCGGGATTTTTGGCGGGTCGTCCGAAACGTATGGCGAAGAGCGATTCTCGCGTGTCTTGCCTCTCGCTGTCTTGGGAATTCTTCGCAGATATTTTTCTGAAGTCTGACCGGCTGGCGGGCCTGATCCTCTCCAGCGAGCTTAGGTACTGAACTCCCCGCTCACTAGCATCTGTTTGGTTGTCGCACGAGGAAGGAATCGACCATGGTAGCTGAATCCACCAGTTTCGAGCGCAGGGTTTTAGGGCGCACAGGTCTGGAAGTGGGGCGGCTGGGAATTAGCGCCAGTTATGGAGTTCCGGGCGACGCCCTGGAGCGGGCCTTCGAGCGTGGCGTGAACTACATCTATTGGGGAAGCCGGCGGACCGCCTCGTTCGGCGAAGGGCTGAAACGGCTGCGCTCTCAGCGCGACCGCTTTGTGCTGGTGATCCAATCCTACACTCGAGTCGCCGGATTGATGGCCTGGAGCCTGGAGCGCGCCCTGCGGGCTTTGAGCTTTGACCATGCGGATGTCCTGCTGCTCGGAATGTGGAACAAGCCCGTGGTCCCAAAGATTCTGGACGCCGCCCGGAAACTGAAGCAACGGGGCTTGGTGCGATTCCTGGCGGTTTCCACACACCAGCGCACGCTGGTCCCTGCGATTGCCGCTGGGGACGACTTCGACATCGCGCATTTCCGCTACAACGCCGCACATCCGGGCGCGGAGAAGGAAATCTTCCCTCAGTTGCCTGCCACCCACCGTCCCGGCTTGGTTTCGTTTACCGCCACCAGTTGGGGGCAACTGCTCGGCAAGTCTTCGCTGCAAGGGTTCCTCATGGGTGCGCATCCGCTTCCCCAAGGTGAGCGCACCCCCACCGCTACTGACTGCTATCGCTTCGTCCTGAGCAGCCCGGAGGTGGACGTTTGCCTGACCGGCCCTTCGAACGCGGCGCAAATGGACGAAGCATTCGAAGCCCTGAAGCGCGGTCCAATGACGGAAGAAGAGTTGGATTGGATGCGGCGCGTGGGCCGGGTGGTGGCGGGGAAATAGGCCGCCGGCCGCTGCCGGACTCAATGAACGCGCCGCCCCAGGCCCCCCCAATATTTTTCACGCAAGACTTTCTTCAGGATTTTTCCCGTCCCGCCTTTCGGCAGGGCGTCAGCAAATTCAACGGATCTGGGAATCTTGAATCCCGCCAGATGCTTTCGGCAATGGTCTATGATTTCGACTTCGCTGGCCTGCCGGTCCGCCTTCAGGGTGATGATGGCTTTGGCGACTTCACCCCACTGCTCGTCGGGAATGGCGATGACCGCGCATTCCAGGACGGCGGGATGGAGGCAAAGAACGCGCTCAATTTCCGCCGAGGCCACATTCTCGCCGCCGCTCAGAATCATGTCCTTGGCGCGATCGACAATCAGAATGTAACCCTCCTCATCGAGCGTAGCCAGGTCTCCGGTGTGAAACCAGCCGTCGCGAATGGCGGCGGCCGTGGCTTCCGGTTGACGCCAGTAACCTTCCATAACCACGTCGCCGCGCACCACGATTTCGCCCACCTGCCTGCGGTCGGCCGCCACATCACGTCCATCGAGATCGATCACGCGAATTTCGCTGCCCGCCAGTGCGTAGCCCGCCGTCGCCTTGCGGCGAAGATTCTCCTCCTCGGGATCCTGCGCGATGTGTTCCTTGAGATGGGCCATGGTGAGGACGGGGGAGGTTTCCGTCAGCCCATATCCTCCCATGGCGGTGCAACTGGGGATTTTCTGGCCAACTTCCTGGATGAGGGCGGTGTTGGTGGGCGCGCCACCAATCAGCACTTCGCGGACGCTGCTTAGGTCGTAGCGGGAAAAATCCGGATGGTTCAGAAGCGCGATGGCCATGGTGGGAACCAATTGCAGGTGCGTGACACGCTCACGCTGGACCAGCGCCAGCACCGCCGGCGGGTCAAACTTCCGGAGCATCACATGCCGCCCGCCCAGCAGGGTGAAGATGTGCGGCGCGCCCCAACTGTTTACGTGGAAGAGCGGTACGGTGTAGAGGTGTACATCGTGATCAGAGCCCCTGATCCCCAGGGCGGTGTAAAAACCGTGCAGGTAAAGATTGCGGTGCGTGAGCATGACTCCCTTGGGATACGCCGTGGTGCCGCTGGTGTAGAAAAGCTCGGCCACGGAGTTCTCATCAATCTCGCGAAAATCGATGGCGGCGGGCTCAGAGGCCGCCAGCAACTCGTCATAGAGCTTTTCCTGCGCCCAGGCCGGCTTGGCGTCGCGCAGCGAGATGTAGTGCTCAACCGATTGGGCGCGGGGCCGCAGGGCCTCCACCAGCGGGATGAATTCGGAGTCGAAGCAGAGCACGCGCGGGGCGCCGTCATTCAAAATGTATGCCAACTCTTCCGGCGTCAGGCGGATGTTCATGGCCAGCAGGATGGCGCCAATCTGCGGCACCCCATAGTAGGCTTCCAGCAGGCGATGGCAATTGAAGCTCAGGTAGGCAACGCGGTCGCCTCTGCGCACCCCCAGGCGCAGGAGGGCGGCGGAAAGCCGGTCAGCGCGATCGTTGAACTCACGATAGGTGAATCGCTCGTCGCCGCACACGACGCCGACTTTGCGGCCAAACAGTTGCGCCGCGTGCCGCTTCAAGCGGACGGGGGTTAAGGGGAGCAGCATTTGCACCTCGCGCCATTTTAGATTTATGCCCCGGAATATACCACAGGGGAAGCAAGGCCGCAGGGCTTCCGTAAAGCCCCCGGATGTTTGAGGAACCGTCTTTTCCGGCCTGGGCAAAAGGAAAATCGATTATCTTGCGGCGGCTCGGCAAAACCCCGCACCGCCGCACAAGGCGGGCTCATGAGCCCCGGCACTTTCAGCGGGCCGGGGTTCCGCCGATGACCTTTAATTCCAGGCCGGTGAGCCATGCCACCTTTTCAATCTTGCCGAGGACGTGGCCGACGCCGAGGGCGCAATGGTGGGTGGGTCCCTCGCTGCACAGAGCGTTGATGAAGGGCGCCGGTTCCAGCGCGAATCTCAGCCGGCTATTGGTGTTGCCGATTTTGAGCCGCTCCCCGGCCAGGCTTTCACCTTCCGCGGCGAGAAGTTTCAGGCGCCCGTCGAGCGTTTGGGTGACGCCCAGGATGGTGATGGGTCCCTTACGGACGCTGGCTTCCACACTCACGCCGAATCCGGATTTGCCGTGGTACAGGCCGAGCCCGCGCAGGATGGGTCTGCCTTCGGCGATTCCCAGGTGGAAGGGCCCGTCGTGGCCCATCAGGATGAAGCGCTCGCGAAAGTCCATGGCGTAGAGCTCCGTATAGCTGCCTCCCGCGCCCAGCAGGTCCATGATCTTCATGGCCTGGCAGTTTTTCAGATCGGCTTCACCCGAACAGGGAATGCCGCGCGCCGTCAGGAGGGAACATCCCAGGATCAGACCGGCGCCGAGGCGCTCGTAAGCGTTGCCGCCCACGCCGCGATAATAGTAGGCCAAGCCGTCGAGGTTGAAATCCTCCACCAGGTGATCGAGCCCTACGGCCACCCGGTATGCCCAATCCAACTGATCCGGGGCGGGCTTTTTCGCCAGCGGGTCCGAGGGGCTGTCCTCACTGATGTCAAAGATGCCTCGGGTTTCCTCCGCCTTGCGCGCGATCTCATGATCCGCCGCGGCGCTCACGCGCGCCTCCAGGTCGCACATTTCCAGAACCTCGATGTGGGTGCCGAGTTGGGCATGGTGCTGGGTGAAGTCGCTATACATATCCAGCATGCCGGGGTAGGGGTGCCCAAGGAATCCGATGCGGGCTTGGCGCAGATTGTGAACCACCTTGGCGGCCGCGCACCACTCGGCGATTTCCGCCCACGCGGCTTCGCTCGGTTCGCGCACATCGGGTTCCGCTTCGAGCATGCCGGTGACTTGCCGGAAAGAAATGGCCGCGCGGGCAAACGCGCCGGCGATTTCCGGAACACAGCAGGCGCAACAGTTGGCCAGCCACTCGCCTGTGTCGGTGTGGGCATAATCCAGGGCGGCGCGGGGTTGCAGGTTCAGCACCACTACGGGAGCCTTTGCCCCCTGAATGACCGGCAGGACCTGGGATGAAGTCGAGTAGGTCCCCACATAGCAGAAGACCAAATCGACGCCGGCGCGGCGAAAGGCTTCGCCGGCCTGGAAGGCTCCGGGCGCATCGTCCACGAGGCCGGCACTCACCACCGTGGCCCATTCGCCGATGCGCGCTTCCACCTTGCGCTGATAACCCTCCAGCCGTTCTTTCAGCCCGTGGAACTGCGGCCAATAAGCCGCCAGGCCAATCCCGAATACTCCCACCTTAGCCTTTTCTGCTTGTCGCACCATAACCTCCGTTGACAGATCATTTTTCCTTCGGTGCGTAGTATCTCTGTGATCTCCGTGCTCAGAAGATCCTCACCACTGAGGGCACTGAGATGCTCCGCGTTCTCCGTATAAGAGCCAACTTCTTCGAGCGCCGCGAAGATAAAGTTTCAACGCAATTACTCCTGCCGCGTCGCGACACCCCGAAGCATAAATATGACCTCTCAGCCGCCCTCCTACGTTGGGCACCCTCTCCCCAAGGGAGAGGGAAGTAAAAAATCGAGGTACCCGGCCCTCTTTCTTGGGGAGAGGGTGGCGAGCGGCGCGAGACAGGTGAGGGGTCCTGTCCGGAATTTTCGGAGCAAGAGCGCACGGAGACCACAGATAAATGCACTCCTGCTTGCGCGGGTAGTGAGCACACTTCCTTTTTAGGTCGACCCCTATTTCTTCTCCGTCTGCTCTCCGTGACCCCTGTGGCCTCCGTGGTGAAATCCTTTTGGACTGCGTCTCGGCCGCGTTGTGTTGCTTACTCACCAAACTCGGATTTTCCTCGGGAATGCCGTCCCACGGATCCCTACCAGACTTCCGCCGGACGGAAACCATGCTGGACTCACGCGGCCGATGGAAAGCGCAGCCCCTCCCGCAGGATAAGCTTGTGCTCGACATATAAGGCGGGAGGAACCGGCTGTCCATTCAAACACTGAAGGATAATGGGCAGAATCCTGCCCCCGTATCTCTCCGGAAAATACGCGACTGACCCGATGAGAGGGCTGCCGGCTTTGCCGAGCTCGGCTTCCAGCGCCTGATCCGGCCCCCATCCCTGAGCCATGATGGCCGTGTACGGCTCTCTGTCCGCTTCGTGGATGGCGCGCACCGCGCCGCGGGCGCAATTGTCGTTGGCCGCCGCAATGAGCAAACGCTCGTGCGATCCCAGGGAGTGAATGACGCGCCGGGTGGCCCGGTAACCACCTGCCTCGGTTCCCTTGCCATTACTATGGAGCACGCATTTCTCAGGCAAATTGGGCAGAACGCTGCGAATTCCATCCAGGGTACCGAGGACCCGCGAATGAGGAACCGGTCCGGCCTCCGGCATTTCCAGCAAAAGGATGCGGTCCACGCGGCCCCGCCAATGGTGGTGGGCAAATTGCGCCAAAGCCTCGCCCCCCGCGCTGCCCACGGCATAGTTGTTGGCGCCGAAATAGATGGCGCTGGGAATGGGGATGTCAATCGCCATGATGGGGATTCCCGCCTTGTGGAACATGTTGGCGAGTACGGGCCCCACGCGGTAATGAAATTCGTATTCAATAACGAAATCGACCTTCTGCGCAATCAACCATGCCGCATTCTTCAAAGCTTCTTCGGGGCTGTCGCGATTGTCGGCCACCAACATCTCGACGCGGGATTTTTCCGCCGCCTGCATCAGTCCTTGGGTCACCTTCTGGACAAAAGGCTGGTCGCTGGAAAGCTGAGCATACCCAATTCGATAAGCCCGGTAGCCGAGGCAATGTTTGAATTTCTTGGTCTTCCAGTCGCGCAGAATGTAACCGCGCGCTTCCAAAGTGCTCAGCAGGCGGAAGGTGGTGCTGATGTCGAGCCGGGCTTTTTCCGCGATGTCGGTCAAGCGCAATTCCGTGCGTGAGCCTCTCAGTAGGTCGAGAATATCCAGCGCTTTTCCCAGAACCTCCACATGGTACCGGCCCGGCCCGCGCTCCGTCTCGGAGTTCTGCTTCGGCATATGACGTTTCTCTTTCCGGGGCCCCGGGTCTTTGGCATTCATTTTTTGTCGGCCGTTCTCCTGCTGGTGCTTGACTGCATTGGGAAGCACGATTATTTATGGCTCCCGGAAGGGCGGGGCATTACAGGGTGCGGAAAAATGCGTTCGCGCGGTCGTTATCAACGCCCCCCCTTTATTCCTTTGTCAGCACCACCCCGGCGCTCGGGGCGCCACCCCTCCTCATCTGAGGAGGGGAGCGGTTTAAATAACTCC
>JBEKQO010000059.1:0-30356 GCA_049519635.1 Terriglobia bacterium
CGCTTCCGTCAACACCAACGATTTGACCGCTTTCACCATATTCTTGATTTCCACGCGGGGGTAGTTGGATCCGAATACAATCTGATTGCGCAGGCTCCGCTCCAGGAGCGTGATGGGCATCTGCTGGCGAAAGTGGAACTGGAAGAACTCCGTTGGGCCATCATAGTAAAAGCAGGAGGTGTCCAAGTAGACGTTGGGGTATTTCAAGGCCAGAGCATTCGCGTCCCACACCCAAGGCCATCCCCAATGAGCCAGCACAAAGTTCAGCCGGGGGAATCGACGGATTGCCGGTTCCAGCAAAAGCGGTTGTCCCTGCGCCAGCGGCGTTCCCGGGGCCCAACTCATGCCGGTGTGGATGAGCGCCGGAATGCCCAGCGCGGCGGCGGCTTCGTAAACGTCAAACACTCTGGGATCGTTCAGGTCAAAATCCTGGAGCGCCGCGTCCAGTTTCAATCCCTTCAACCCCATTCCTTGGATGGCGCCCTCGAGCTCTTTCGCGGCACCGGGCTCGTACGGGTCGACGCTGGCAAATCCGATGAAGCGTGGGGAGAAGCCGCACAGTTCCGCCACCTGTTCATTGCTCGAGACGGCCAGTCCGCGCGCCCGCGCGCAGGCAATGGGCAGGAGGACGGCCTTCTCAATTCCCGCCACGTCCATCTGCAAGAAGAAAGTCTCGAGCGGCTGAAGGTTGTTGCCAATCTGGAAGACCTCGCGCGCCATGCGCGTGTAGTCGGGATATTTCTCCGCGAGATCGCGGATTAAAACGGGGTGCGTATGGAAATCAATCATTACGGTTCGCCCTTGCTCCCTGAGGGGAAATGACCTGTGCAAAATACCTGCGGCCGTGAAAGTCTCATCGTCGGCCACGGTGACATCAAAATGGGGCGGGGCAAGTCTGGGTTATTGGCTGCCCAGAATCACGGCGCGCGAAAGATTGCGCGGGCTGTCAATGTCATACCCCTTTTTGATACCCGTGTAAAAACCCAACAGTTGGCAGGTCACCAGATAACCAACCTGGCGGACAGACTCAGGAGCGTCCAGGTGAAGCTCCAGCAGGAAGTCGGCGTTCTGCTTCGCCGCGTCATTCGCCTGATTGGCGATCACCAGCGTGGTTGCGCCCAGCGATTTTATCTCTTCCAACACCTTGCACTCTTCCTCGTAACCGGTTTCGGAAAGGAGGAAAGTAATCAGGGTTTCCGGCCCCACAATCGCCTTGGGGCCATGGCGGAACTCCAGGGTGTGGAACACCTGCGCGTAAGAGCAGGACATTTCTTTGACCTTCAGTTGCCCTTCCGAAGCGACGCCAAACAGTGGACCTTGACCGAGGAAGACATAGTCGGCGAAGGTATGGCTTTCCACGAACTGCTGAATTCTGCCCGGGACGGAATCCAGAATCACCTGCACGCGGTCGGGAATCCGGCGGATTCCGTCGGCCACTCCCCGGCAGCTTGCCACCTGCGCCGCCAGGACTTGCGCCCCCAGCAACATGGAGGAGAAGGAGCGCGTCATGACCACGCTCTTTTCGTCGGCAGGCAGAAGATAGAGCGTGTGGCTGGCAATTTCATCCAGCGGCTGATGCTGCGAGCAACTGATGGCCAGAGTGCGGATGTCCCTTTGTTTTTCCAAGTATTCGGCTGCTCGCACCACCTCCGAAGATTTCCCCGACCTCGAGATCAGGATGGGCTGGTATTGGGTGTTGGCCTTCAGAACCAGGTCCGGGAAGAGGAGCAGTTCGGAAGCGGGAATGGCGTGCGCCGGCTTTCCCGTAATCAGTTGCCAACTGGCCGCCGCCGCTTGCGAGATGTAGTAGCTGGAGCCACAGCCGATGAACAGGCAATCGGCGCTTGGGTGAACCTTGGTAGCAAGGTCTTCGATCTGCTGGCTTTTCTCCAATGCCTGAAAGCACGCTTTCCAGCATTGTGGTTGCGAAAGGATTTCAGCATGCGTATTCGCCCCGCTAACTTCGGCGGCAACGCTCATAAATGGTTTCTCCTTATGTCCATCTCAGAAGTTGGCGGACTTCCCTCGCTGGCCGGTCTGACACCCCAGGCAGCGTCCCTTGCATTATATTTCCTTTTACAACATTTCTATTTGAGTGTCAAACAAGAGTACTCGAAAGGTGCTCTGAATCAAAACTCCATTTCGGGACCCTGTAGTCCGCATTCGCCATGAGCCATTGAGTCGGTGTTCAGGCGGGGGGAACTTTCGCCCCGCGTGCGTTAAAACAGCGGAACGACGCATTCGTTGTCATTTGGCCGATGGCGAGTCAGTCGTGGGAAAGAACGTAGCAGAAGGAGTGCTTGAGCCCCGCAAGGGGCGACATCTGGTCATAGTTCGAACGAGGCTCACGACAGCACCAGCGCTATGTTTTTGCCTGACAATCCTCCCCGGATGCCGGCCCGGCCAGAGCAAGGATTTCATCGTTCGAACCCACGGCAACAATCCGGTCGCCTTTAATTGCCATCGCTTCCACGATCTTGAAATTGGCATCGACAGTAACGATCTTCCCGTGTTGAACAATCAGGTCGGGCTTCGCGGCGTGGCGGCAAGCCATCGAGACCACACTGGCGGTAAGAACAAGAAAGCAGATCAGACGGCGCGGCAACACCGTGATACTCCCGATCATTTCGGGCCGGGAGCGTCCTTGGGAAGTATGTTGGCTGCCTTGCGCCGCAACGCCTCGGCGTGAATGGAACTCTCCTCCGGGCTTGTATCGCGTGCGGGTGGTTCGGCGAGATCAAAGTGCCCGTACTCGTCTTTCCCCCGGACCAGCAAAGCAATATCACGGGCCGGCCCATCCTGCATAACCTCAGGCCCAATGTAGCGGACGGCGAGGCCAATCCGCGCCCGGCTGGAGTTATTGGGCCCCGAACCGTGGATGATGCCAATGTGGTGGAGAGACATTTCCCCAGGTTGCAGAATCAAGTCGACCGCCTGTGCTTCGTCAACCTCGACCGCAATCTCCTGGCCGCGCGACAACATGTTGTCAGGGGCGAACGTTTCGCGCTGGGGAAGCTTGGGGGTTTTGTGCGTTCCCGGCACGACCCGCATGCAGCCATTCTCGGGCGTGCTTTCAGACACAGCAATCCACGCAGTCGTCACATTGGGAGGGTGCAACCCCCAGTAGGTGCCGTCCTGGTGCCAGGAAACATAGGCATGATCCCCAGGCATTTTGGGGAACCACTGCGAGCCCCAAACCAGTATGTTCCGCCCTAGAACGGACTCCACTGCATCCAGGATGGACGGATGGGATACAATCCGATATACCCACGCAAGGAACAGGTGTGCATCACTAAAGTAGATACGCCGGTCTCTCTGAAGCAGGCCGCTTAAGCGATGGGCGTTTTGGTCCATATATTCCTGGAAGCGCGTTAGGAATCGAGCCGCTTCCTCTGTGCCCAGAACTCGCTGGGGAAAGGAATACCCGTTCTCCGAGTAGAAGGATTGTTGCTCTGGAGCAAGCTTATGCGATCGCTCCGCTGATATTGTCTTCATCATGGTCCATCCTCCGTCCCTCGACAAGCATACCTTAACCTCATGCTACTTGAGGGCCAAATTCCTCATCGTCAACATCGCGGACGATTCCTCACTTCACCTTAAAGTTTAGGCTAAGATGGAAATCTCAGTGAGAGGTTGGTCCTTTTAGCGCCGGCCTTTAGGTCGGCATGTGCTGAGCTAAAGCTCAGCGCTACAACCCCGGCGCGAAGGGTCGGCGGGCGTTGAGCCAAACCTCGACGTTTATCAAGCACATCATGCGCGACAAGGCATTCTTCAAAAGCGAAGCGGAATTTATCGCCTGGATACGCCGCCGGACCCCTCGACAGGCGGCAGGCCTTACCCTGGGCATTGGCGATGATGCTGCGCTGGTAGGGGTCCCGCGCGGGCAAGAACTGATACTTACCACCGACATGTCGATCGAGGGCGTGCACTTTACGCCCACCCGCCACCCGCCGCAAGCGGTGGGGCACCGGGCGCTGGCGCGTTCTTTGAGCGATATTGCCGCGATGGGGGGGACGCCGCGATACGCCTTGATTTCACTCGCCGTGTCTCAGCATACCAAGCGCGCGTGGCTGGAAGGCTTCTTTGATGGACTTTTCGCTCTCGCTCGGCGATTTGCCGTGGCCGTCATTGGCGGCGACACTGCGGTCGTTAGGGGCGCCGTTACCGCAGATGTCATTGTGGCGGGCGTCGTACCACGGGGCAGGGCATTGCTCCGCTCTGGCGCCCGGACGGGAGACCAAATCTTCGTCAGCGGATGCCTCGGCATGGCCGCGCTGGGGCTTCGCTTGCACTTGTGCCGAAGCCACATTCAAAAAGCCATAGATAAGTCGGCCCTCCGCGCTCATCTTTTCCCTCAGCCCCAATGCGCCTTAGGCCGATTCCTTTCCGAACACCGCTTGGCTAGCGCGATGATGGACCTGAGCGATGGTCTCTCCATCGATCTCCGGCGGCTTTGCGACGCCAGCGGGGTCGGAGCGACTTTGTTCGCCAATCAAATTCCCACCCCTCCCATCCCCGGCGGCGAGGACGCCCTGGGGTTGGCGCTTCTCGGTGGAGAAGACTACCAATTGTTATTCACTGTCCCAGCGGCCAAGTGCGCAAAAATCCCTCGCCACTTTGGCAAAATACCCCTTCACTGTATCGGAGAAGTCCGCGCCTCACGAGGGATTAACCTGGTCACCCCGGGTGGCAGGACGGTGCCCGTCGAAACCCACGGATACGATCACTTTGCGCGTTTAACGCATCAATGAAAAGGGGAGTTGTTCTCATTACGCCCCACGGCCCAGACGCAGGTTCGCGCAGGATAAGTAAGAGGAATGGCCCCCGAACGCAGCGGTGGGTCAGTCCACTTGTATCGTGTCATCGAGAGTGCTACGCTTCAAATCAGGAGGGCATATGCGCAGATTGCATATCGTTCTATTGTCGTTGGCAATTGCTTTCGGTGTCGCCGGCACTAACGCCTGGGCCCAGCGCGGCGGTGGGGGGCATGGTGGTGGTGGCGGTGGTTTCCATGGAGGTGGGGGCGGAGGCTTTCGTGGCGGCTATGGTGGAGGCGGCTTCCGCGGTGGTTATGGAGGTTATCGAGGTGGTTACGGTGGCTGGGGATATGGACGCGGATGGGGCGGGTGGGGATATGGGTTTCGCTTCGGGTTAGGCTGGGGGCCTTGGGCTTACTGGCCTTATGCCTATTACGGTGGGTGGGGATATCCCTACTATTCGTCCTATCCTTACTCCTCGTACTATCCCGACTACTCGTCCAACCCGTGCTATCCCTATGGTCCGTACGATTGTCGCATCTCTGGGTACGGCCCAACTGCCTATGCGCCCGACCCCGCTGCGGCTGGGCCCAATGCGGCGACGTATTCCCAAAGGAGCATTTCACCTTCACCATATTCCCAACAGAGCGCTTCACCGGTAACGCGTACCGCGTATCTGGGCGATGGGCAATGGCATCACTTCGGCGCTCAGCCCGCTCCGGCAATACGCGCCACCTCGCCTCAGGCCGTGCCACATCCACAGGCCAGCGAGCCGGTTCGCACTTACAACGTTTCCCTGACGGAAGGCCGGTGATGGCGCTGGTCTTGAGAGCAAGCTGAAGGTAACAGGCAGCCGGCATTTCCCTGCGATCATCAAGAGACGGCAAAAGGGCTCAGTTGCGAATTGCGACCAGCCCTTTTTGCTTTTCATGCTCGGCCGGCAAGAAGGGCGGGGCTTCGCAGGCTGCGGAAAACCCCTCACCGCGGACAACCACCCCGGCGCTCACGGCGCCACCCCTCCTCAGATGAGGAGGGGTGGCGCGCCAAGCGCCGGGGTGGTGCTGACAAGCAGATTAAGGGGTGGCGTTGACAATGACAGCGCCAAAGGGGTTTTCCACTACCTCTTCAGCCCCGTCCTCCCAAACCCGTGATAAGGAATCCGCGCTACTCCTTTGGGCTGCGGGATTTTTCCAGGGGGATGCGAATCAACACGTGGGCGATGATGGCGAATGCGGCCAGCGAAATCCAACCACCCCAGCGCTCGACAAAGGAGAAAACATCCTGACCGGTGAAGACGTGGGTAATGGACTTGACGCCGGTGAGGAAGAGCGTGGCCAGCAGAATGCCGGTGATGGCTTCACCGGCGATGAAGCCCGAGGCGAGCAGCGTGCCGCGCTCCTCAAATTTGGCTTTCTCGTCTCCCTCCAACCTGCGGCGCGCCGCCCATTGATCGGCAACCCACTTCATCACGCCGCCCAGGAAGATTGCGCCCGTGGTTTCGAGCGGCAGATACATCCCGACGGCGATCAGCATGGGCGAAGGTGCGCCAATCATCACCAGCGACACGCCGAACAAGCAACCGATAATCAGCAACCCCCAGGCCATCTGTCCGCCCACGATGCCTTGGGCGAGTTGCGCCATCAGTCCGGCTTGCGGCGCGGGCAGTTCACGCCCGCCGATGCCGCCGCTCGATAGATTCGCTTCGTGCAGCGCGATGATGGGCAACAGCAGGAAGAATGACACCGCGATGACGCTCAGGATTTCCACCACCTCCATTTTCCAGGGTGTGCCGCCCAGCAGATATCCGGCCTTCAGGTCTTGGATGAGGCTGCCGGAAACGCAGCATGCGCAGCAAACCACCGATGCCACGCCCAGCACCGCGGCGACGCCACCCAGACCCTTTACCCCGATGACCACCATCATGAGGGCCGCGATCACCAGGGCTGCGAGCGTGAGCCCGGAGACCGGCTGGTTCGACGAACCCACCAATCCCACCAGGTAGCCACCCACAGCGGAGAGGAAGAATCCGGTGACCGTCATGACCACCGCCGCCACCAGCGCCGCACCCCAACTGTGGGCAAAATAGTAGTAGATGATGGTGATGGGCACCACCAGGGCGGCGGTGGAGACGATGATCCACTTGATGGGGATGTCGATGTCGAGCCGCGTGCGCGCCGCGCCGCCCTCGGTGGTTGCCTCCGCCGCCTGAAACGCACCTTTGATGGACCGCAGGATCGACTCACGCATGCTATAGAGCGTGTACACCGCGCCCACCAGCATCGCTCCTACCGCGATGGGCCGCACCACGTTGTACCAAACCGTGTAGCTCACCAGGTCCCACGGCGCAAGGCCGCCCGCCGTCGTTGTACCCACGCGGTGAGGAAGTTCCGGGTCAATAAACAGCACCAGGGGGATCAGCACCAGCCAGGCGATGACTCCGCCGGAAAAGTTGATGGCCGCAAGGCGCGGGCCGATGATGTAGCCAATCCCGATCAGCGCCGGCGATGCGGAGGGTGTGGCAAAAGCGACGCCCCCGGCATAATCGACCTTGCCGAGCAGCTCCTTTTGGTAGCCGAAGTATTGCACCACCGACTTGGGAAAAGCCCAGAAGAAGCTCACGGAATCCTGGAAAACCTGGAAGCCCTTTTCATCTTTGAGCAATTGCAGAAAAGCGCCGAGCCCCATCGCTCCAAAGATGTACTTGGGGGCGTCGGTATTGCTCTGTTGGCCGGCTTTGACGATTTCGGCGCTGGCGGTGCTTTCCGGAAAGGGCAAATCCGACTCCACGCATAGCGGCCGGCGCAGGATGATGATGAAGAAAACCCCCAGCAGCCCGCCCGCCAGGAGAATCAGCGTGCCGGTCCAAAAGTGGCTGCGAAGGTCGGTCCACAGGCGCTGGCCACCCACGTTCACCATCATGAAAGCGGGAATGGTGAAGATGGCCCCCGCCACCAGCGCTTCACCCACGGAGGCGGCGGTGCGCGTCAGGTTCTGTTCCAACACGCCGCCGCGGAAAAACGGGAGGCGGAAAAGCGCAATGGCAATCACCGCGGCGGGAATAGTGGCCGCCACCGTCTGCCCGGCCTTCATGCCCAGATAGGCATTAGCCGCCCCAAAAATCGCCGCCATGATGATGCCGGCCAGAACGGCTTTGAGGGTGAACTCCCGTTCAGTCGAATCGTGCGGGACAAAGGGTTTGAATTCGGGCAACTGCACCTCCGGGCAATCCAGAGTCACTGCTTCAGTAGCTTTTGGAACTTGTCCGTTGTGAGCTCGATTTCACGCAGGATTTCTCGGATTAGAGGTCATGCAATGTCTCTTCCGGGGTGATTGGGAACGGTTGTCGTCCTGCCGTCGGGATGACGATAAAAGACGTGGCTCCCTTTTTGGCGAACAGCCTGAAAACCAAGGTGGAGAAGCACCCTTTCGATTTGCCGAAACCCGACGATCGGCAGGCGGCTCACACTGCCACCTCAACTTGCTGCAGTCCCACAAACCGCGGGAGGTCCTCCAGCGAGCCCTTATATTCCTCAAGACACAATTCCAGTACCTCTTTAAGGTTCGTCTGGAGCTCATCCAAACTCGCACCCTGTGTGTGCGCGCCGGGAATGCCGGGAATAACTCCCACGTAAAGCTTTGTTTCAGGATCCCACTCGACATAGGCAGAAAAGGTTCTCATGGACATTCCCTCCTGCTTCATTTTGGATTTCTTGAAGGGCCAGCAATCCACGCGGCGAGCGCCCGCCCCTTACCCTTTAAACTTTACACTGCAACCTTTAGTCTTCTACAACCCTTTCCCTATTGCCCGAGCAATTCCAAGAACCTCCCCACCGTCTCGATACCACGGTAGAAATTGGGGATATGGAATTTCTCATTGGGGGCGTGCAGGTTATCGTCGGGGAGGCCGAAGCCCATCATGACGCTTGGCGCCTTCAGGAACTTCTGAAAGGTGCCCACGACGGGGATGGAGCCGCCGGAACGCATATAGACGGTCTTTTTCTTGAAGACCTGTTCCATTGCTTCCGCGCCGGCGGCGATCCAACGGCTGTCGGTGCTCACCACTGAGGCCGGGGCGGAACTCAGAATGCGCACGGCCGTGCGAATGCCCGGGGGCGTAATCTTTTTCACATAGCTCTTGTACAGCCGGATGATTTCTTTCGGATTCATGTCGGGAACCAGCCGCATGCTGATCTTGGCCGTGGAGACGGCGGGGATCACGGTCTTGGCGCCTTCGCCGGTAAAGCCGCCGCGGAAGCCGTGGACTTCCAGCGTCGGCCGCGACCATAAGCGTTCGAGTACGGTGAAGCCTTTTTCCCCCACCAACGCCGTGGTGCCGATTTCTTTCTTCATAAAATTCTTCTCGTTGAAAGGCAGCTTCTTCCAACTTGCCAGCTCCGCCGCCGTGGGCTTCTTTACGCGCTTGTAGAATCCGGGAATAAGAATCTTGCCGTCAGGTCCCTTGAGTTTGTTGATCATTTCGGCCAGAGCTTGCATGGGATTGGGCGCCGCTCCGCCGTACATTCCCGAGTGCAGATCGTGGGCGGCGGCGCGCGCTTCCAGTTCCGTGTAGACCAAACCGCGCAGGCCGGTGTTCAGTGTGGGCAGTCCCGGCGCAAACAGTTCTGTGTCGCACACCAGTGCCGCGTCGGCTTTCAGCTTGTCAGGGTGCGCCTCAATGTATTCGTCAATAAACTCCCCGCCAACTTCCTCTTCCCCCTCCAGCAGGAATTTGACGTTGATGGGCAGCTTGTCTTCCGTTTTGAAGAAGCCTTCCACCGCTTTCGCCAGTAGATAGACTTGTCCCTTGTCATCCACCGCGCCGCGCGCATAGATATTGTTGTTGCGGATGGTGGGTTCGAAGGGCGGGGAGATCCACTCGTCCAGCGGGTCGGCGGGTTGCACGTCATAGTGGCCGTAAATGAGCAGCGTGGGTTTGCCGGGCGCCTCCAGCCACTCAGCGTAAACCAGGGGATGCTGCCCCTCCTTGCCCTCGATGATCTCCACGCTCTTCATGCCCATCTCGCGGAGTTCGCTCGCCAGGAACTCTGCCGCACGTTGAATGTCAGGCTTGTGCTCCGGCAGGGTGCTGATGCTGGGAATTCTCAAAAGCTGGAGAAGTCCCTCCAAGTGGCGTTCCTTGTTCGCCTCGTAGTAGTCGAAAAGTGCTGTGCTCATAGTCCTCCTCTTGTCTCCCAAAGTTCCCTTCCCCGGGTTGCATCCGGGGGAGTGACGGCCGCTCGCGGCGGCGCGCGTTCCTGTGAAGCGCCAGTCTACACTTGACTTTGTAAGCCGTCAATTTGAGGGGGAAGAATTGAGGGGGAAGAATCGGCTCATCGGCTCATCGGCTCATCGGCTCATCGGCTCATCGGCTCATCGGGTAATCCGGTGATCGGGTGATTGAGGGATTTCAGGCGCCGCCCCACCAGGCGCATTGTCATCACGGGCGGCGGCGAAGGATCTTGCTTTGTGCGCGTTTCCGCTGCCGGACCTCGGCTGTTTCTCGTCCCTCGCCACTTGTCACCGCTCTGAATCATCGGATGTTTTGCGATTTTCGAAGTCGGCAAATTGATTCATCCTCTCGCCTGAAACTGCCGATAGCCGAAGCGGGAAGGTGTATCACGCCGGGGTTTGCCGTCGCCCCTGCCGCATTTCCGCCCTCTGGCTTTGCCTTTTTCTAGTCATTCGTCACTTATCACTGGTCGCTTCTCCAACGATTGATCCACTGCATCATCGGTTCGGCCCCACCGTGCGCCGCACCGATGTGAACCCGGCGCGCCATTAGCGCATGAAAGCTCCCCGCCTCGGTTGAGGAGGGGGTAAGGGGGGGGCGAGGAATAAGGGGCTCGCCTTTAGCTCGATCAACCACCCCCTGTCCGCCCCCATATGTGTGCGGGAAGGCACCCCGCCACCGGCCGCCTATGAGCAAAGCATGTGTGCCGCAAACTGCAGAATTCAGGATTGACTCAACCTCCGGTTAGCACCTATCGCCTTTCCTTTCAATGAGTCATCCTGGAAATCCCCTAACCTCCTTATTTTCAAGAACTCATCCAGAGCGATCTATTTGCCCCTTTATTTTCAATAACTCATCCAGACCACTCTTCATTTTTAACATCTTTAGCGCAGAGCTCCTTTCCTGACTTCAACCAGCAACCGTAGCCTATACTTTCGCCAGCAAGGTCTGCGGTTTTTTCCCGAAGGAAGAACCGAGGCCCCCCGAAGAAGGGGCGACCGCGCTTCCCTCCCGGGCTGCTGGGTGGCGGCGTGAATCCGCTCCCGCTCCTCAGATGTGCAGCGGCCACGGGAACGCCTCCCGTTTGTCCGGGCGGCGCCAACCCTCGATTCGGTCATTGTCGAGTTCTTCCTCAGCCTGCGGAACCTCCCGGCGTGCGGGGTGAGGCGCCTGCGGCGGCTGAGAATAGGCTCTTTACGCGGCCTTCTTAACAAGATAAATAGCCTCGACTATAGGATAAGGCTTCTGTTTGCAATTGTCAAGTGACTTGCCGAACGGTTGTGCAAGTGGTCAGATTAAGGCTACAAATATTCTTGGGCTACCCGTAGCAAGCGTAGCGACCTGTTTTTGTAGATCCGCGGATTTCGCGCCCTCCAGCGGTTGCCGGTTCGGGGGACCTTCGGCGTCTTGAGTTTGCCGACCGTTGAGAATCGCCAGGATTTGAAACTATGGGCCGCGCTATGATTTATTGGCATGCGCCGCCCGTTTTGCCCGGTATCGGCCGTATTTTCCATACTCGCCGAACCGTGATAGCATAGGAATATGGCTAAGAATAGCGTTAGACTTACTGCGGTCGAAATCGTGACCAAACCCGCCACTGTCAGGTTTAAGACAAAAGCGGGGGGAACAGTGTCTTTCAAGGCGATCAAGACCTTCAGAAAGAAAGTGGCAGTTCACTCACCCGCCCGAAACAAATGAAACGCATCTATTTAGATAGCAATATTCTGATCGCGCACTACGCGACAGATAAGGCGGAGGAGGCCAAGAAGAAGATGGTTGAAAATGCCTTGGTCGTCTTCGCGGAGCTCAATGATGTTCAGCTTTGGACTTCCATGTGGACGGTAACCGAGATGGTCAATATCTTGGTTTCACAGAAGAGGATGGATCGCGGCGCGGTTGCCGAAATCGAGAGTCAACTTATTAGCGAGAGGCGTCTTGCCAATCTTAAGATATATTTCGCTGAGGTCAGTCCTCAAAAAGACTACGACTTTGCAGAATTCTTCTACCACGTGAGACAAAGTATCCTGAAGTACCACTCCGGGGTCGGAGACGTAATCCACAGCGTCATCATGAAGAATAATGACATCACCCAAATCTTGACGTTTGATGAGAAGGATGACTTCAAGCAGATCCCAGATTTAACTGTGCTCCATCCAAAAGACATCAAAATCGAACGGTAATAATACCCCCTACACCCCAAAAGCAGTAAGCCACTGCCAGCGCCTTTGGGTCCGTGGGCCTATTCCCTAAATTCACGTGGCCGCGCCGCTCTAGTGGTCCGCGGGTTGGCGATGGGGGTGAGTCAAGCAGGCTACGGAAAGGGGACCATCCGACAAGCAATGTTTCCGCTGTCATCGCGGTAAGACGCGCAAACCATTGGGCTCGGGGCGCGCACAGCGTGGAGAAAGAAGCAGTATAAGTGCGTCGCGTGGAGGTTCGCAAAGTGGGTCCGAAACGCCCTCTCGACATCTTCCTCAGCACCGCCTTCCATGGCCGTATCGACGAGCTGTTTCAACGTTTGCCCTTCCAGTTCCTCACGGGTGCGGCAGTCTAAAATAATAGCGAGGCTTGAATCTGCCGCCATCATTTTGAACGCGGCCAAATCCGGGCTCTCGCGATTCCCCAAAACCGCGCCCACCACCTCGCACCGGCCGTCGGGCGTGAGGGCTTCGGGCAACCCGGCCATCAAGCGGCGCACAACCTCCAACCCATCGGGTCCTCCATCTGCAAACCGGGGATACCGCACACCCGGCGGGACGGGCATAAACGGGGGATTGCAGGAAATCAGGTCAAACCTTCGCCCTGCTACCGGCGCGAGTAGATCGCCGTTGATCAGTTCCACCTTATCCGACAGTCCATTCATGGCAGCGTTCACCCAGAAGAGCTTAGAGGCCAGTGGTTCGATCTCGACGGCGGTTACTCGCGCCGCGGTCCGGGCGCAAACCAACGCCTGCGTGCCCACTCCGGAGCACAGGTCCAGCACACTGCCTTCCGCCCCCGCCACCATGCGACTGAGCTGGATGGAATCATACCCGTAGTAGAACTTTGCGGAGGACGACACCTTTTCACAGAACAGCCACAGTCCCAGGTGAAACACCAGCCGGTAAGCGGGTGCGATCCTGTCCCCAATCCGATTCAGCAGGCCAAGCGCTTCGAGCGTGGAGAGCAGTTCGTCCGGCACGCACGCTTCGAGGTCGCACCGCTTGACGTCCTGTTTCTGGCCGAACAGACGCGCCAGAATCTGGAATCTCGGCGCGACCTGCGGGGACTCTTTCTGCCCGTCGTGGACCAACACTCGGTCCAAACCCGATTCCGTCAGCAGGTTCTTCCACTCGATCAGCGCGTTTTGTTGTTCGCTCGTAAGCATCGTTGACTCAGCGCATGTCTGCCGTTGCTTGGCGGCAACCAACCGAATGCGGGCGGACTTATGCCGCCATGGGGTGAGGCAAACTCGCCGCTACTGAGTCTACCATTACGCTGTGGTCCCCAAGGGGATCGGCTATAGGGTTATCGTCCGACCTGCCGGAGGTACGCCCTGACGAGGCGACGTGAACCCGTATACAAGCTCTAAACGGCCGTTACGGCCGCTCCTTCTTACTCGCGTCCCGCCCGAGTGTCCTGATCGACCGCACGATGTCGCTGGCGTTAGCGCCTGAACCAAGAGCTGCCGAGCCTGCACGGAACAACGAAGGGTGTACACTGGTAAGCATGAGCATCAGGGCCCTAAGTAGCCGCGAAGTGTACCGCAATCCCTGGCTCCGCGTACGCGAAGACCAGGTCGAGCGCAGCAACGGCGTCCACGGCATCTACGGTGTGGTAGACAAGGACGACTGCGCCATCATACTACCCATCCAAGGCGAAACCATCTACCTCATCGAACAGTTCCGCTATACCGTGCAGCAGCGCTGCCTTGAACTGCCCCAGGGTGGATGGGAAACCCCCGGCGTCGATCCCGAGGAACTGGCCCGCGGTGAATTGCGCGAGGAAACGGGCCTGATCGCTGCCAGCATGACTCATCTCGGGGCAATTTGGATCGCTTACGGCTTCGTCCATCAGAAGCAGCATGTTTACCTTGCCACGGGCCTATTGCCCGCCGGCACGGACCCTGACCCGGAAGAGCACGATCTGGTTCTGCGGGCCGTCTCGATTGCCCAGTTCGAGGAGATGATTCTCAACGGAACCATTCGCGACGGCTGCACCCTCGCCGCCTGGGGCCTCTACAAACTCTGGAATGAGCGGAATGCGTTTGCCGAGGGGCCTCAGCGAATTGATGTAGGGAAGTAGAATAGACGGACCACTGCACAGCGCCTTTCGGCGCTCCACAACAGTTTTTTATACTTCTTCCCCTGCCACACCCGCAAGCGTTATTACGTCCTGTCCTGGGCGCTGTCAAAGATTGATGGGGTTGAAAGTAACCCCTCACCCACCGCCTTGCGGTCCCCCCTCTCCCCAAGGGGGCGAGGGCTAAAATCAATTCTTAAAAGCCCTCTCCCAGGGGGGAGAGGGGGGACCGCAAGGCGGTGGGTGAGGGGGCCGCACGTTTTTGTTTGCGGATTTGCCGAGATGTATACACTTAAATTAAAAAGGCTCTAAAGCCCCGCACCCAGCCGCATGAAGTCCCGCCGATGGGTCAGACTCCGCTTTTTAGATCCTGGACGGCGGCGCGTACTTTGGGAATCAGAGCGCCGTAATCCTTGGGGGAAGCCTTCTCGAGGAACTGCTGGTAATAGCGCAGGGCCAGGGGCTTGTTGCCGGCCTTATCAAAGAGTACGCCGAGGTTCAAGAGCGGCTCAACCTGGGAGGGATCGAGGTCCGCGGCTTTCTCAAAATTGCGCTGGGCCGCGTCACTATCCCCACGTTGAATCGCCACGAGGCCGAGACCGTTATATGCCGTGCTGTAATGATCGTTTTGGAGAGTGATGGCCTGGAAGGCCTTTTCCGCCTCATCCACGCGCCCCAACTGCAATAGGGCGGTGCCCAGATTTCGCAAGTTGTCGAGGTTGGTGGGATCGATCTGCCTGGCGTCCGTCATGGCATCGACAGCATGATCCAGTTGGTGAAGACGCAAGTAAAGCTTACCTAACCGTGAATAGATGACATCGGTGAGCAGGTGCAGTTTGATCGCACCCTGGTAAACCTCGACAGCCCGCTCGAACTGGCCGGCGCGCTCATACGCTGCGGCGAGATCGACGCGAGCCCGGGGATTGCCGGGGTCCAGGCGGATCGCCTGCTCCGTGGTCTGGGCGGCGCGCGCGTTGTCGTTTGCATTCAGGAAGTCTTCCGCCCGCTGGATGATCTTCAGAACCGGAATGCGGTCCTTGGGGTCAGCGGCGGCCGAACCGAGCTGGATCTCACGCGACGCACCGCCGTTGACATATCCCAGAGACGCCAGCTCCTGGCGTGTCTGCTCGTCCACAGGGGCAGTCGTAACCGTCTCGGTCTTGGCCTGCTTTCCGGCGATCTCCCAGATCTGCTTTTGGAGCTGGTCGGCTTCCGCCGGGTGATTCGTGATCAGGTTTTGCAGTTCCCCGGGATCGCGTTGCAGGTCATAGATCTCGGGGTGTGGCGCCAGGATAAACTTCCAAGTTTCCGTGCGCATGGCGCGCAATTCCGACCATCCCATGTAGGTCCGCGGATAAAGCGTCTCCCCATAAGAGTAATTCGACCGCACAGGTGTTCCCTGCTTGATCAGGGGCCAAAGGCTGACCCCTTGTGCTTCCGACGACGCGGTCAGGTGCAGGAATTCCATCACTGTGGGGTGCAGGTCAATGGAGCGAACCTGGTCGGCTATAACTTTGCCGCGCGGAACGTCCGGGCCGGCCACAAGCAGTGGGACATGCAGCGTGGCATCGTAAAGGAAGATGCCGTGCGTCGCTTCGCCGTGCTCGCCCAGGCTCTCGCCGTGATCTCCTACCACGATGACCAGCGTGCGTGAGGTGAGCGCCAGGTGATCGAGGCCATCCAGCAGACGCCCCACCTGCTCGTCCATGTAGGCAATCTCGCCGTCGTAAAGGTTCCTCGCATACTCATGCCTGTAAGGTTCGGGAGGGTCATAGGGCGCATGGGGATCGTAGTAGTGCGCCCAGAGGAAGAACTTCCTCTGGGCATTCTGCTTCAGCCAGTCGAGCGCATGGTCGGTGACCACGCCGGCGCGCCGCTCCGCAAAAATTCCGGGAAGTTTTCCCTCCTCCGTTTGGGGTCCCATGTCATCGTCGTAGGTGTCAAAGCCATGGGCAAGGCCGAAATGCCGTGCTACCGCGCGCGAGCCCACAACGGCAGCCGTTTGGAACCCCGCCGCCTGGGTGAGCGAGGCAATGGTGGGATGCGACTTGTCGAGAACGAAGCCGCCCATGTCGCGCAGGCCGTGAACCGTGGGATATGCCCCCGTCATGATGCAGGCGTGGGAAGGAAGGGTTAGGGGCACTTGCGCCGTGGCGTGCGTGAACAGAACGCCACGCGCGGCCAGCGCATCCAGGTTCGGCGTCTTGGCATGCCCCGGAGCGTAGCAGCTCAGGTGGTCGGCGCGGGTGGTATCAACCGTGATGAGCAAGACGTTCGCGTCGCGCGGGGCAACTCCAGCTCGCTCCGGCTCGTGGTGGCGACAAGCGCAGAGGGATAGAAGCAGCGCCGTCGCTGCCGCAACCGACAGGGTTCTCATAGAGATTCGACACAGCAACCCCTTCTCCTTAGCCTCCGTATGATCGTGGATAATCTTACACTGAACCACGCAGCCGCGCTTAAGTAGCTCCTCGCTGGGGGGCACTTCGTGGTAGCGGCGGTCATCGACCGCCGCTACCATGCGCGTCCGCGCGGGGCCGTTCTGAGGGCTGGAAAGAAACGGCCCGCCGCAGGGCGGGCCGTTTGGAGAAAGTTCAATAATCAATTATCAGAAGGTCAGGTGCCCGCCGATCTGGATGAGCCGCGGTCCATTCATGGGGCCCGTAATCATCCCAAATTGGCCGTCGTTGACCCCCGTATCAGGATCCCCGCGGCCGACGCGGTTGAGGGCATTTTGGAAGTCCCCGCGGACTTGGAGTTTCACCCGTTCGGTGATTGGGATGTTTTTGAGGAGACCAAAGTCCTCCTCCTGGTGAGCGGGTCCCCGGACGTTCGGAAGCTCGCGGGGCGCCGTTCCGACCCTCAGCGGGAAGGAGTTATTGGGAGACAAGGGTGGGTCGGCAAACGCGTTGGGATTCAGGTCCGGTGTGTAATTAATAGCGTCCAGTCCGTGTAGTGGAACGGTCTGTTTTACTCCGGCAATGACGTCTGGCCGAACGTAGGGAGTGATGATGGTACTAGCATCATTATCCGAGAGTGACAGTGGATCCCCGGAGCCATACCGTTGGCTTGCGGTAACCTGCCAGCCGCCGACGAACCGGTCGACCAAATGGCTCGAACCGAGCCACCTCTGGCCGCGCCCCAAGGGTAGCGAATAAATCCAGGTCAGCTTCACAACCTGGGGGTAGTCGAAGGAGGCAAGGGATCTCTCCAACTTGCGGTTATAGAAATCCTGGATATAGGTATTGTTGTACATGACGGAGTCGCTGTCGGTGATGTCTTTGGAGAGAGTGTAGGCAGCGATGAACGTAAGGCCGTGCGTCGAGTTCTTGCGCGCCTGGACCTGGAGAGAGTGATAGATCGACATGCCCATTTGGGGTTGGTCATTGTAGAGCCCGCTGTATTGGGGGAAGGGCGCCAGGCCCGCGGCGATCGAAGCCGTGTAGTTATCGTTTTCAAAAGTGGGATAGGGCAAGTGCGTGATGCCGTATTGCGCCAGGGTGGCCGCCGTGGCGGGGTTGCTCAAATCCCCTTGAAAGTCGTCCGTAAGCAAATCACCCAAGCCCATATACTTTGAGTTTGCCTGGTTCCAGTCGCCACCGAAGCTCTTGTTGAACAGGCGAGTCCCCTTCGACCCGATGTAATTTGCCTCCAGGAGGACCTTCTTCGGGAGTTCGTATTGCAACCCGGCGCTCCAGTTCTGGACCATGGGCATGTCAAGAGAGTGGCCCGGAAAGAAGTCAGGTTCCTGGCCGTTCATGGACGTGGGGTCCCGGTTCGGCAATGGCTCCGTCGGAGGCGCAAGGCCCAGGGGCCCCGGCGCCGCACCGCCTGCGAGCTTCGAGAGGTAGAGTAACGGGTTCACTGTAGCCAGTTCGCCGGAGGCACGGAACCGGGTATAACTCTGGTTGTAGCCGATTAAAGTCTCGGGACCCCAACCGTTCTGGGAGGGAGGCTGATAGGAGATCCCGTAGCCGCCACGGAAGACCGTCTTCGAGTTGATCTGGTAGGCCAACCCGAATCGCGGCGCCAAGTCCCCAAAGTAATGATCCTGGAAGGAGTTGCGATGGAGACAGGTGGAGCAACTGCCCAGCCAGACGATCGCGCCGGGAAGGGTCGCGCCGCTGGGCATCGTGTCCGTAGCCGTGGGGCTGAATTCGGACATCCGGTCGTAGGCTTCAGACTTGGGCAAGGGGATTTCCCAACGCACGCCGAGGCTGAGCGTGAGCCTCGAGGTGGCGCGCCAGTCGTCCTGAGCAAAGAAGGCCCATATTCCGGAGCGATAGCCCGGCTCCGTGGTGAATTCCTGGGAACTTCCGCCGTTCGCGGCGCCCATAAGCCAGCTTGCGAAGGCGTTCCCGGTGTTCGACTGGAAACCGGGGAGTTCGGTTTGAATGCTGCTGAAGCTGAAGGAGCTCCCGCTGGGCTCAAAGGTGTCGTAACGATAGCGGAGGAATTGCCCTCCGAACTTCAGGCTGTGTTTGCCGTGCGTGGTGGAGTAGACGTCCTGGTAAGAATAACTCTCCGTAGGATCACGGCTTGGGCACCCAATCCCGAACTGGGTTAGGAACGGAATCGCGTCTTTGTTCGACAGCTTCTGCACCGGGAAGCAAGTGGTGGAAATCCCCGGGATGGCCATGGCCGCCGCATACGTGGCATCGGGAGATTGGCCGTTGCCGTTGCCAAATCGGTTGTAACCTAGTGACAATGTATTCACCGAGTGGTCGTTCACCGTCACGGTATACAGGATGCGCATTTGCGGACCACCCACACTCTGCACCTTGTCGACGGTGAGGGGGTAATTGGGGAAGGGGAACCAGGAGTTCGACTGCGGGTTGTTGCGAAACGTGCGGTGCCGCATCGCATAAGTAAGGGAGCCGGACAGTTTCTGCTTCGTGCTGATTTCTTCATCGATCTTAGTCGTTTCGGCGTTACGATCGAGAAGCGGGCAGCAAGTGGCGCCGACATAAGCCAGATTCCTGAACAGGGTATTGTATTGCGCTCCAGGGAAGTGGCTTAACAGGGTCGCGGTCGCGGTACTGAATTCTCCCGCCGGGATTTGGTTGCTGGGGAAGGGATCGCGGATGACCGCGTCCGCCCCAGTGTTGTTGACCAGTCCTGTTACCGTATCGGTGGCGCCAGCCGGGACGTCCCGGGTCGTGGTGGGATCGTAAATAGCCCATTCGTTAACCGGCCGCCCCAAGGCATCGGTCCCGACTACGGTCGGCGAGGAGTTGGCGTTCAGCACCCCCGGCGTGCTACTGCCATTGGCCACGGGGTTGCTGGCATAGAGGAAGTCGTTAAAATCCCCCTTCAGCATGTTCGCGGTCGGCACTGAGGTAAGGCCGCCTACGGCTAATATAGCCTTGCGGTCACCCTCGTAATTGAAGAAGAAGAAGGTCTTATTCTTGCGAATGGGACCGCCGAGGGAGGCGGCGAAATTGTTTTCCTTCTCGTTGGTCTTCGCTCCGCCCACGGCGTTGTTCTCCCAACCGTTGGCATCCCACATGGGATTGTTGTTGAACTCATCCGCATTCCCGTGGAATTGATTGGTGCCCGATTTGATGGTGAAGTTTTCAATGCCACCACCCGTAGTTCCGTACTCGGCCGAGTAGTTGGCCTCCTGAACCTTGAACTCGCCCACGGCGTCCGTGCCGGGGGTTTGCTCGCCCAGGTCGGAACCCCAGTCGTAACGGCCGATGCTGACGCCGTCGATCAGGATGGAGTTGCTGGAGTCCTGGCCACCGCTGATGGAAGCGAAGGGGGCCCAGTCGGGGGTAGTTCCCGGCAAGACGTTCCAGACGAAGGTGTCAATCTGCCTCCCACCATCACTAATGAAAACGGGAAGGGTTTGAAATTCCTCCGCGGTAACCGAGCCCCCCACTTCCGCCGTGGAAGGAGTCAGGAGCGGCGCCTCCGTGGTCACGGTGATCGATTGGGTTTCAGCACCCACTTGCAGGGTGAGGTCAATCGTCATCACCTGGGCCACCGAAACCACAACGTTCTTGGCCACCGACTCCTTAAACCCCTTCTCCCGGGCTTGTACCTGATAGTTTCCAGGGGGGACAGGAACGCGGTAGTAACCGGCGCTCGATGCTTTGACCACATACTTGGCGCCTGAATCGGTGCCCGTAATGGTGATTTCAGCTTGTGGTATGACTGCCCCCGAAGGATCAAGAATCGATCCGGTCACGGCACCCAATTGATTTTGGGCGCAAATCCATTTGGGTAGGGTTATGAGCGCTAAACATAGCGCAATGATTCGTAAAGATTTATGCATAGAACTACCTCCATAGTTCTCAGCTTTCCCAATCGACGCCTGGAAACGGAAGTGCGCAAACTACCTCGTTGCGCAGAAAACGTAAGTGCGCACACCACTCGAGTGCGCAGAAGCGCAAAAAAAGGAGCATTTGGCTTGCCAACTTTCAAATTCATGCTTCGTAATTTCCTATTAAAACAAGTTACCTTTCGTATTCTTTCGCAGGTGGACACGCGGCGATATTGTCGCATCGGAGGGGAGGACTCCAGGTTATTGGCGCGACTACCGCAGTTAAATGTTAGGCCGGTCTTGCATTTAGTGAGATGTGCCCTTGCAAATACTCAATCTGCGTGAAGCCAACACCGAAGGTTCACATGTGGATTTTATAACGCATTATTGTCAATGGCCCGGATGAAAAGTCATTTCCATACATATCGGGAACAATCATTTCGCAACACAATGAAACGATGCGGACACAACGTGGCAATGCATACACGACATTTTGTCGTTAATTCATTAATCTATGCTTATCTGCCACGCGGGCTCGAATCGACAAAGGATGGCCGCCACGCGGAATGGCTTTTGACTGTGCAGATTTACGCGGCGATCCGCAGATCACTAGCTTTTCCGGTGGAATTACGCAACCCACCCGAGCCGTTTGGGGGTCAATTTGATTTTGTAGCGGCGAGTTTACCTCGCCAATTGGCGGCCAAACAAGTTGCGGTAAAACTTGCAAGTGCGGGCATTCTGAGAACAGGCTCAGGGCAATTCCCCTTCCGATTCAGGAGGGGAGGCGCGCCGAGCGCCGGGGTGGTTATCTTACAAAGCCCAAAACCTAAAGTCGCAATCAGCACCACCCCTACCGCCTCCTCAACTGAGGAGGGGAGCATATCTATAGCTGCCCCCTCACCCACCCTTCACCGCTTCGAAACCAAATCGCCAAAAGCCGGCAGCAGCCGGTATTTGTTCTCCCAGGTCGTGTACATGATGCCAACGGCGCCGTGGGTGCGGTCGAGGGACTCGATCCACCCTTTCGGGTTCTCGAGGTCGTCGGCATCATAATAGCCCGCCCCCAGGGTCCGGTATCCGAGCTTGGAGAAGAAGTCGAGACTCAGGTCGCGTTTTTCGTAATACCAGCAGCCGATCACCAGGTCTTTAGGAATGTAATTCCACGTGCCGCGGAAGCTCCCGTCGATCAAGTAGTATTTCTCGAGGGCGTTGTGATTGGGATCGAACATGTCTGACCAGACGTAAATCTCCGCCTGGGGGTTTGCCGCGCGAATCATCTTGTATTGCCGGGTTACACAATCACCGAGGATTTGGGCCATGGAAAGATGTCGCCCCTTGCAGGTTTCGCAGAAGCCGCCCACGCGCACTTCATCCATGCTGAGGAAGTACTTCCTGGGCGCGAGATACTTTTCGATCAGCGGAATCTGGCGCTGCCAGACTTCGTACACGGCGGGCTCCGACATATCGATCGCGGTCTGATCGCGGTAGATCGTAGTGCCGTGGTAGTAATCAACCCGCAAGCGGTCGCCCGCATGGATGCGGCTGCCGGGCAGAAGCGCAATCGCCGGGCCTTCGTGGTCCCACCTGAAATTAAGCTGCGGGTCGGAAATGGCGGCAAAATCCCGGCCCTCCTGATAAACCGTGCCCGTCTTCTCATTGCGAACCGTCACCGGCGTCCCCGGGCGGCGCAGAACGTTGGTAAGACCCACTTCCTCGATGGCGACGTCATCGACCCAAACCTTGCCGGCCTTCCCGTCTGAAACGCCGACGCGAAACTCAACGTGGTCCGCGTACCAACTGTTGAAACCCCAGATCACTTCGTGCCAGTCGCTGGTCTCCGGCAAGGGCGGTTCCATATAGGAAAGGTCACGCCCATCGGGGGCGACGGCGAGCAGATGGATCGCCATTCGCGGCCCTGCGCCTTCGGTCTTCACCCAGGCCCGCAAGCGATAACAGCGGTAAGGATGCACACTCAAGGGTTGTGCGAGATAGACCCCACCTTCAGGGTCGCTGAATTCCTCGAAGCGCACGGAGGCTTTGCCGGAGTGGGAAACAGTGGTATCGACCGTGGCCCGCGCCCCATGCGCCTTGAAGCCCGCCGGCAAGTTGCCCGCTTGCTCCTCAAACCCGCCATTCGCGATTTTCACCGAGGGGTCCGCAAGGAGGTTTGCTTCATGCTCTTTCACCACGAACAGCGATCCGCGGACCGGTTGACCTGCGGCCAGGTTCTTGTCATGCGCCAAGACACCGCCACCATAGCCGACGCCAAAACCGGTGGGAATAATTTCGACCCCAAGGCGGTCGCAGGTCTGCTTCAGGCGTGCGATGCGGGCAAGGGACGAAGCAGATTTCAAGTCCATCGCGTCGAAGCCCGCCGACAGAAGTATGCCGTTGATGCCGTGCTCACTCGCCGTGCGCGCAATACCTTCTACGCGCGCCAGATCCTGGTCACCGTCCAGTTCCGTTGAAACGTAAACCCAGCGGTCACGATACGCCTGCGATTGGCCCAGCACCACCGCCGTCAAGACCACCAAGCAACCTAAAATGATAATAAAAGTCCATTTCATATTTCCTCCTTAGCCGTAATGCTGACCACTTAAGCTGACCGTTCTCAATATTGAACCCCCTCACCCCTAAGGGGTAGAGGGAAGAAGAATTCCCAGTTTTGGTTATGAACTTATTTCCCTCGCCCCTCGGGGGGAGAGGGGGGACCGCAAGGCGGAGGGGGCCCCACGGTTTGCAAGTAGTGGGGGTGAGGGGGTCACTCGGAAGCCGGGGCCTGCAATCGTCTCATCAATCCCTTCCCATGCACACGTTTCACTTCACCGGACCTCGATCGGCGCAAGGTCATACCAGCCATCGGGTTCAAGGCCCTCGATGGCCAGCTTGATGGCGGGCTTCCCCGTTCGCGGGTCGAGCAGCGCCAAACGCAGGCGGTAGCTTCCCGGCTTCAAGCTTTCGGGAATGTAAACCGTGCCGTCAAATACCGCATCACCGGGCAGCCACTTGCGGACGTCCACGGGCAACTTGACTTCCATGCTATCGCTGCCGGACCGCAGCTCCAGGGCCAGATCGTAGGGACGGTAAACCGGCGCCACTCCGGCGTTCAGCCACCACATGTGAACCGGTTGCATGGTTCCAGGCCGGAAAAATTGCGGATACTCCAGCCGTCGCAGGATGAATCGGTAGCCCATCTTCTTCTGAAATTCGTCGAATGGTTTTTTCCACTCCGCCGGAATCGCCGACGATTTGATATTTACCGACGACACATGCCAGCGCAGCGCCTGGGCGATGATGTAATTGACATCCCACCCCTGTTGCATCCAGTGGCCCGGCACCCAGCAGGTCTCGAGTGACACCGGGCTGCGTTGCCACACGTCCTGGATCCCCGCCCGAACGATCTGCTCCGGATAAAGATCCAGCATGTGGCACCAATGCGCCCCGGTCATCCCGCGCATATCGCCCCAGCAATCCAGCCGCCAGCCCGCACCTTGCCCTGTTCCATATGCCAGGGCTTTTTCCTGGTCGAAATTCATCAGCAACGGTGTGCGCTTGAACGCTTCCAGCCAAATATCCGCCAGCTTCTTCTGCACCTCAAACGCCGGCATGTACGGGCTCCAACCCTCACCCCAGTAACCGACCGAGGAGATATCGACACTGTCCAAATCCGGATGCCCGTCGTAGCGCTCGCCTGCCGCCGCCACCACGGCTCCCCAATACTTCAGGTATAACGGGTCGGCAAAGTCCGGCTGCCAGATCTCTCCGTCCTTGTCCGTCGCCTGGTTCGCGCGCCTCGCTCCCGACTTTTGGTACCACCCCGGCAGCGGATGCTTCTGGTCATAGGGCATCAGCCGAATCGCCAGCGCTTGATGATGCGCGTGCGCCTGGCGCAAGGCCTCATCGAGAATTCCCCAGTGCACGTTCCCCTGCTCCGGTTCCAGGGTTTCCCAGAACCAGCGACTATAGGAAATCGAGGACGCAGGAAAATCCACCGCTCCGGCTGCCGGCGCCGGCTTTTCGACGGGCCCCTCTTCCGACCACCCGAGGCCGGGGTTAATCGCATCCCCGTTAAAGCGCTGGAAAGTTTCGATTCCCATGCCCGGATTCAGCAACACATCGTCGATCTGCTTTGGGCGGAGAACAGTGGTTTCCGTCTGCGCGACTGCGTTCCCTGCACATGCCAGGAAAAGAAAGATAATCAGTATGAGTCTTGATGACACGTTGGTTTCTCACCTTCTCATGAGTTCTCCGCGGCGATCCTGTGGGAGACGAGCCGTCTCGGCCCCAGGGGCTTCGGGTGCCGCTCAACCTTCTATTGACCTCAACCATACGCCGACATGCAAACTTGCGCTCCCCCGGAAGCAACAAGCCCGTGCAATAAGCCTTGAGCTGCTCCTCCCGGTCAGCATGCCCTGCAGCTTGCGCCATGCCGGCGAGATATGCCGCTAGGCGTTTCTATCGTGCGCCTGACGCCATGAAGTTGGCACACATGAAAGGAGCATATCGCTTTCTGTAATACGATAGTATTAGAGAACCTTCATCGCCTCAGGGTCCCATCGAACAATCTTTCCCTGCTCGTAACTCAAATTTGCAAGCAAGGCGGCGCCGGCCGCGCGGAACCCGAACACCGGATCCTCCACCACCGGCCGGCGCGAACGGACAGCTTCGAAAAAGTTATGGAAATGGTCGTAGACATCACTATAGCCGGGAGGGGCAGCGTATCTTTCTTCCTGCGCCCGCGGCTCGCCGGAGGGATGAACCGGTGGGTACTTCTTCTGGAACTCAGCAAGAAACTTCGCCTGCGTGGCATTGGCGAAGGAACTAATGCCGTAGCTCGGCGCCGGTGGACGTGGCAACCGTCTAACCACCACTGCATCCTCGGAAATCTCCAGCGTTCCCTCTGAACCCGTGAACAGAAACCCTTCGGTCTCCGCCGCTCCATACACAAAATTCACGCGCAAATGGAGATTGAAACCTTGCGGGTAATCGAACAGGCCCAGCAGAACGTCAGGTTGGTCGCGACCATCTTTCCAATAGCGCAAACCGCCCATTGCTACCGCGCTCGTGGGGCCGTGTGAACTGGTGATAAAATGCGTGCCACTGAAGAGGTGAACAAAAAGGTCCCCCGCCACGCCATTGCCGTAGGCTTTCCACTTCTGCCACTGAAAGAAGTGTTCGGCGTTGAAGGGCTCTGGGGGAGCCGAGCCGAGAAAACGCAGCCAATTGATTGTCTCCGGCGAGGCATCAGGAGGTATGGTGGAGTCAAAGGCCATTACGGGGTCGTTGGGATTGCGGTCCCACCAGGCATTAATCACGCTGATTTGCCCGATCGCCCCAGCTTCAACCAACTGTTTCGCCTTTTTGTAAATCATCGAGCTCACACGCTGGCTTCCCACCTGGAGGATGCGTTGCGTCTTGCGGGCAGTCTCGATGATTTCCGGCCCATCGCTATAAAGATGGATCATGGGTTTTTCAAGATATACATCCTTGCCCGCATTCATTGCGTCGATCGCCGCCTGCTTGTGCCAGTGGTTCGGTGTGGCGATCACAACGGCGTCTACATCCGAACGCGCCAGGATCTCCCGATAATCGCTCGTCGTAGTGATGCGGTCACCCCAGGTTTCGCAGCAGTGGGTCCGCCTACCGTCGTAGCAATCCGCCGCCGCCACCAGCTTCACTCCTGGCACCTGGAGAGCAACGTGGGTGTCATATTGACCTCGGGTGCCGGCGCCGATGAGGGCCAGTTGAATTTGGTCGTTGGCCGAAATCGCGCGTGCCGGCGGGACCTCCGGCGCTGCCCCTGCGCTCGGGCGCAGCCCCCCTGCCAGCAAGCTTCCCGTCGTTACCGCACTCCCAGTTTTCAGAAAATCTCTGCGGTTCAGTTTCTCGCTCATCGCTTATCCCCCCCAATCTCTCGAATCAATGTCCTATCGAACCCACGCACATACCAGGCATGTTTATTGAGGGCACGCCTTTCGCCATGTCGATGGGTCGTGGACTACTTGCCTTCCAATAATTCCGCGCGCACGTTCTTGAGCACAAAGGCAGCGCGCTCAATCCCAACCTCGCCTGGCATGAACGAATCTTCATTCTCGATACTGAGAATTCCCTGGAAGCCAATATCCATATAAGCCTTCACGACGTCCTTCCAGACTTGCGCGCCGTGGCCATAGCCAACGGTCCGAAACATTACCGACCCCTGCGCGGATTTGGCGAGGTCCTCCGAGAAATTCAGGACCCCCGTCTGGTCGGCAATATGCTTAAAGATTACCGTGTCCTTCATGTGGGCATGAAAAATGGCGCCCTGCTTGCCCAGAAAATGGATAACTTCCACCGGATCACAGCCTTGCCAGAAGAGGTGGCTGAGGTCACAGTTTGCTCCAATCTCCTCCCCTACCGCTTCGCGTAACTTCACCAAGGTATACGGGTTGTAAACCACAAAGCCCGGATGCATTTCGAAAGCGATTTTTTTCACCCCGTGTGCGCGCGCAAACTTCACCGCTTCTCGCCAGTAAGGCAGTACAACCTTTTCCCATTGCCAGGTGATAAGCTCGGCGTAATCAGGAGGCCAGCGATAAGTGACCCAGTTCGGATGCGCCGCAGAGGGAGAATCACCGGGGCAGCCCGAAAAGTTGACAACCACGGGAATTTCCAGCCGCTCCGCCAGGAGTATGGCTTGCCGGAAGTCCTGGTCGTACCTTTTTGCCATTGCCGGGTTCGGATGAATGGGATTTCCCGAACTGTTGAGCGCGCCCACCCTGATATTTCGATCTTCGAATTTCTTCTTCCACGCTTTGGCCTTGGCAGGATCGGCCAATATATCTTCCACGGGAATGTGCTTTGGAAGACCGTATCCACCCGTGGTTATTTCGACTGCCTCAATGCCCTGAGCGCTCATCTTATCCAGCATTTCATCGAGAGTGAGATGATAGTAGACGGTATCAATCAGTCCGATGGGTATTTTCCGCGCTGGTGATGCAGCGTCCGGCGGGGCCGGCACCGGCGCTTTCCCCTCCGCCCCTGTTGCCATGCCGCCCACCACCGGCCCGGCGGCAATAAGGCTGCTGGAATTGACGAGAAATTCCCTGCGACTTACCTGCCCGGAACCGATTTCTGTATCCATGAATAAATGCTCCCCAATAGTGATTGACAGACTGCACATCGCATCCTTCGATAGATGACAAGCCTCTCGCGAATAGAGAATCTATGGGAGGATGACCCCAAAGTCAAAACCCTTTCCCTTTATCGTTGGCAATAAGCCCATGCCGGCAAAGTTCTGTTATCTCTCCCCGCCTTGTCCTCCTGCGATACCGGGATTATCTCAACTCCACTCCGCCGTCCACGAACGCGCGGTGGGTTCGACCAGGATTGCGTTGCCTTCCTGACGAAAGCTCGCCCCAGAAATGCGTGACAGCCGGCCCCGATCTCCAAGTGTTGCTGGAAGCTGAACGGTACCCGGTGCAGGACCCACCGCACGTTCAAACTTCAATCCCCAGCGTCCCCCAAGCGGTTCGAGCTCTAAGTTCAGACGGCCAAAGCGTGTGGGAGAGCCCGCGATGGCATACGGCTCTTCTGCCGCAAGCTGATTGGGGCCAATACCGGCCAGCAGCCGAAGAGCCGGCCCGTCCTCGAGGGCCAGCATGTGGCGGAGATACCGGATGCACTCGGCGCTCGCCCAATTGTGTGGCATATCGCCACTCGGGCGGGAAACCACAGAGTCCTGAAACGACTGTTCCTCGACCCAGGCGTAAAGCGGGCTGGCGTGATTGAGGAACCCATGGAATGACGAATCGGCCCAATCGCCCAATCCCGCCCACAAGTACACTTGGGATACGAACGGCCCGTTATAGGTCCACAGACCTTCATGCGCAATCCAGCCGGCCTCGGCCGGTACGTCCTCCTGCGTGCAGGCTTGCATCAAGGCGATGTGCCCCTGAACGATCGGGTCTTCCTTATCGAAAACCACACCGGGATAGATCGCGTGCGATAGCGCCCACTGGGCGCTTTGAGGCCGAGGCCGATCCCATTCGTCCTTGGCCTCCCACTGCGGGTCTTCTTTCATCAGCATCGGCAAGTAATCGAACCCGGAGGGATGCCGACGCATCTCCTGGTGAGCGGCGGCAAAGAAGGATTGGCGGAGTTCATTGTAGAATTGCCTGCTGGGGGCGAAACCGTCAAGTCCCAGCGCGGCAGCAGCCTGGTTGGCGGCTTTCAACCCGGCCAGCGCCCAGACCGTATTGGTAAATTCGGGGCGAACACCGTCCAGCCCGCCGTCCGCGAACCCACGTGGCAGCAGTCCGTAACGGCCGTTCGCGCCGCCTTCCTTCCGGGCTCTCTCCCGCAGTTCCACCAGGAACTGAAGGGCCTTGTGAAGCTTCGGCTGCATGTCGCGGAAGTTGCTCCAATCCTGGCTAAGTTCCGCCTGGCGCACGAGCGAGAAAGCGGCGATGGCGGTATCCTTCCACATCCAATCGCCGGCGTAAGCGAACACACCACCGTCTTCCCTCTGCCACGCCCAGTTTGCCGCCAGGCTTTCTTTTGCCTGGTCGTCGTAACCCAGGTAACGAGCCGCTTCCAGAATGAAATTGCCGTCCACTATGGCCAAACCATCGTATATTGTTGGCCCGACTTGAAAAACCATTCTCTCCCCTTTCTTGTTGCGCATCCGTTGGATATTACTGGTGCAGGCAACAAGAAAATCGGAGTAAGGCCGCGGCAGACGCCAAGAGACCTCGCCATGGAAAGGTTTCCAGCTCTGCCAATAGGTGCGGGCCGCAGCCAGCAAAGTGTTCGGCTTCTCAAGCCCCGTCTTGATCCTCTCCATGTCCTGTCCTTCTTGAGGAAATCGCAGAAAATAACGAAGGGGACGAGGGCTGGTGGCACTTCCAGGCTTCAGGCGGAGTAGGGTGCCGACCTCCATTTCGTCTTCCGTGGACAATCGCGAATCGGCGGCCAGGAACAAGGCGCCGGATTCACCACCCAGCCGCACCGTGCTTGCCCCCTCCGATGGGCGGATCGCTAGTTCGCGCTTCGCGGTCACTTTGATCAGCAGGCATGCGTGGATCTCCATCCTGCTCTTAGGTCGTACCTCTGCGATTACGTTGTCCACTCTGCCTTCGCTGGGATCATGGGTGGCAAACGTGGTGAGCTCAAGGTAGGCCTCGGCACGCTCGATCCGGGTGTGAATGATCGGGACTCCCGGAGCCTCCAGCCGCTGCTGGTTTCCCGTGTCTGGGCCCATACCCTCCAGGAAAAACTCCACCGCCTCATCGCGAGCCCATCCATTTTGGTTGCCCTTGGGAGAATGCCCATAGCGCAAGCTGCCACGCTCGTCAACCACTCCCTTGTGTGGATCGTCTGGAAAACAGAAAATATGCTGGCATGGCAACGGCGAATAGCGGAAATCAACGAGTGATGCAGGAGCCTGGCCGCAGCAAGCCGCATTGGCAGTAGTTGTAGTTTTACTATCCCTTGCTTCCGAGACACCTGGATCCGCCGCAACTGCGCCCACTGCAGCGGCAACACCGGTAAGAAACTGACGGCGATGAATCATATCCCCCCCGATGAACTTGAAAGATTGCGTTTGGTTCCAGCAGCAATTAATTCGAATATCCATTTAGGCTGAGAATTGTATTTTCATCTCCCGGCCGACGGGCAATATACTCTTGGCCGCCTCCGAGTGCAATGCCCGCCCTTCCGGCCTGTCAAGCCCAATTAGAAATGTCCCCATGCTTACCCGGATAGAAGTGTCCCCTTTTTGAGTCTTAGTTTTCTTGTTCTTGGTCTCTCCTGGTATTTGCCTTTTGTTCTAGTTGTTGCTGGG
>JBEKQO010000060.1:0-39153 GCA_049519635.1 Terriglobia bacterium
GTGGGGGCATTATTCTTGCGCGCGCGGTCCACCGCCTCTTTCAGGGTTTCGCGCACGGCAAGAACATCCATGCCATCCACCCAGGTACGCGCCATGTTGTAGGCACACGCCTTCTGCGAAAGCTCGTAGAGCGAAGAGGCGCGTTCAATGGGGGTTCCCATGCCGAAGCGGTTGTTCTCGCAGATAAAGATGACCGGAAGCTTCCACAGCGCGGCAAGATTCAACGACTCATGGAACGAGCCGATGTTGACGGCTGCTTCCCCGAAAAAGCAGAGCGTCACCCGCGGTTGCTTCAGATACTTGGCGGAAAAGGCCGTGCCCGCCGCCAGGGGAATCTGGCCACCGACAATTCCATGGCCGCCCATAAAGCTGCGCCGCTTGTCAAACAGGTGCATCGACCCACCCTTGCCTTTGGAGACACCGCTTTGCTTTCCGCACAGTTCCGCCATCACTTCGCCAGGGTCCATGCCGCGCACCAGCGCGTGGCCGTGTTCGCGGTAGGACGTAAAAATGTAATCGTCAGGCTGGGTGGCGGAAAGGGCTCCCACCGCCACCGCTTCCTGCCCGATATAGAGATGGCAGAACCCCCCGATTTTCCCCAGCGTGTAAAGTTCTGCGGATTTTTCCTCGAAACGGCGGACCAGGACCATTTGCTCCAGCATGGTCTTGAGCACCGCGGGGTCTTCCATCCGTGCGCGCTCTTCCATGGTCCCGGTCGCCGGTCGGCCCGTCCCGCATAAGAGTTCGGTAAAGTTGGCCGATTCCGTTACGGTGTCGGACGATTTCATTGCTACCCTCCTGAGTTCCCCCCAAAAAACATCTTACAAACGGCGCTCTTGCCCGCTGGGAATGGGCGCGGCCGCTAATCCCTAAAACTGTGAACTAGTCTCATCTCGATTCTAATCAGTTTTTCGAATTAGGGAAACCCTAAAAGATAACGCGCCGGTTTCCCGCCGCTTCCTTATGACGATTTTTATAATGATCGGGCCATCGGGCCATCGGGTCATTGAGAACTCTCGGACACCTTCCTGCCCACGGGCTGTCAGCCTGAGGATTGACAGCCTTGCGGCTACCCTTGACAGGCAGAAGCTCAGGCCGAAGAGCAAGCATGCGGATGGTATGAGCAGGGCACCGTCTAAGTGTAATGGGGTTGAAAGGGACCCCTCACCTGCCCTCCTCCGTCGGGCACCGTCTCCCCTGGGAGAGGGCTGTGATTTTGACTTCTCTCCCTCTCGCTTGGGGAGAGGGGGGACCGCAAGGCGGGGAGTGAGGGGTTGCTTCGCGGGTGATACATTCATGACCGCGGAAGTACGCGACGCCCGCGACTTTGACGGAACCCTGATGGTACGAGCAGGGCGTCGGGCCTTCCCACGACTCAGTTTTCCACGCTCTGCAAGGGCGCAAGCTAGTAGCGGGGGGCAACGCCCCCGGAAAGTGCGCCCTGTGTTAAGGCTTGAGGAGCGCAGAGGACACAGAGTGTCGCGTTTTGCTTGCGGCCAGCCCCGCTTTAATACTCTACGTTTGACCGAAGATTGGTATGGGATGCGATTAGGGAGATTCGCAAAATCCCATAAGGTAAGCAGACTGTATAATTCCGAATTCAGCATCTTCTCTGCTTTCCGCCCAACGTCTATCTCCTTTCCTTTCCATAACTTCTCAGGTTAGGAGTAATAAATCGTGTGTTTTCTTAAACTTCTCAGGGTAAGGACGAATTCGGGAAAGTTCGATTTTTTAACTTGCTTATTTTCAGCACATTCTGAGGTAATACCTTCATTTTACCATCCTTTTTATTCTTTCTGTGATAGCCTACATGTAGGTTTGTAACACCCTTGTTTTCAAAGGCTTGATTTTCCGTTGCGGCCAAAAGAATGCTCCCGTCGCGGCGAAGTCCATGTGTTTTCATAAACTTCTCAGAGGTTCGGTGGCATTGCACGCCCGCCGAACACGGCAAGCAGGGGATCGGGAGATGCCACGACTTGTAACGGCGGTCTATGACCTCCGGATTCACCGTGTCAAGGGGCATTTTCACCCATGCTCTGGAGGTCTGGCGGGGGGTGAAAAATGGTGCGAGCGGACCGAGCAATCGACCCGGGCGGAACGTCACGAAAGGCTCGGCGGGGGTGGCGATAATTGCTTGCGTCTCCGGGGGCCCATTGTCCACCCGCACCCGAGCCTTTCCCGCCGAGGCGCGCGGGTCCGTGGATGTCTGACCGTTACGGGAATGGGAGTCGAACCGTGAGGGCATCATGAGGGGAAGCTTGGCGCGAGTCCATGGCGGCAGCCGGCCTTCCGCACCATTCTAGGCTATAACGCTTTCATGACGGGGTCAAGAGGCAAATAGTGGCAGGGCAGGGCAGGGCACGCGGCGCCGCACGCGGCCTGGTTCAGGGTTGAGCATAAATGGGGCTGGAGAACACCTCGGGATCGTATTGTTTCCCGTATTTATTGAGGTGGGCCGTGACCGGCTCAGCCGACTCTTGCAAGTGAATGCTGCCCAGCGACGTGGCATCTTCCCCCACCGTGACTTGCCGGGAGAGTTCCTTGAGGGTCTTGGGCGGGCAATGCTCCTCCCAAAAATTCAACTGATATCGGCCCGGGGGAACATGGGGAATGGCGATTTCGCCACGGGGGTCCGAAACGGTAAAGTAAGGCGTGTCAACCACCACGACGACGGCGCTCATTTGGGGATGGATGTTGCAAAAGATGTAGCAAATCCCGACGCGGTCGAAGTAGACGCCGCGAGTTGATCCCGCTTCGTATAGGCCCAGATCAAAACGCTTGCCGTTAAATAGAGAAAATACATTGTGAAAGAACGGGTCGCGGTTAGGAAAATCCACCTGGGAGCCTACTTGCACTGCCAGGACGTGAGGAACGAAGACCTTGTTTTTCTGGATAAGGCGGGGGTGCGGGGATTTATTTTGGGCGCTCGGGCGAGGCCCCGCTTGGCCGGTGAGCGGATTGAGCCAAAACACCACACTTACATCGCGAGGGGCGCGTGCCGCGCCGTTCGCAGCCGCAACGCTGACCTGCCCGGTAACCTGGGCCGCCCCCGCGGCAGCCGCGGAGCTTGTCCACAACAGCAAAGCTGCCAGGAAACGAACCGTTCCTTTTCCGCAACTCATCAGAATAACAACCCCATGCTGAGATTTAGAGTGCCAGCCGTGTTGGCGCTATGGGTGGTCTGCAGGGTATCCAAATACCGGTATTCCAGGGCGAACAGCAAATCACTCCGCGGGCGGTAGATTACATTGAACATGGCGCTCTGGTTCTTGGCGATGGGATTGTACAGATAGCCCGCCGGCGAGTATCCGTAGCCCAAGTCCTGGTCGCGCGCGAAGGGGCTATCCTGCCCATAGGCAGCGTTGAACTCAATCGCCTCCGTGGCTTTGAATTTCAGTTGCGTCCACCCTCCCACCGTATTCAAGCCGATCAGGTCGGAATTGGGATTTGATTCCGGGCCATCAAAAAGGACGCTACGGCCCTGCGCAGCCCCCAAGCCTCCCAAGGCGCGCCCGCGGTAAAACTCCCCCGACAAGGCAAAATGTTTTCCCCAAGGAGCGTTCCAATCGGCCGTGCCTGCCCAGGCATCCGTGGTCCGGCCCACCCCATAATTCTGACGGCTATAATACCCGCCGACGCCCAAGGTCAGCGCGTGGTCCCCCGCGCCGTGCGTCCACGCCACACGCGAGCCCACGGCGGGCTTGCGCGATGCCTCTCCGCCCCCGGGCGTCCGGTAAAATTGATAGTACGGGGTCTCCCCCGACAAGGGATCGAGAACACCCCCTTGCCACAACAAACGATCCGCTTCCGAAACGATGAAGCGATGCTCCACCCGCACCTGGGGAATCCAAGTCCAGAGATTTCCCGCATCGGCGAATTCGGGGTACCCCAGGGAGGCAAAGGAAGTGGGGGAAAGCGGCGAGAAGAAGGGAGCATCCTGCCCTCCCACAAGGGAAGTTTGGGTCCAATCCATGCGCATCGTTGCGGTGCGCAGGCGCACCAGATTGCTCGTGACGCCATTCGAATCACTGGAGAACCCTCCCATGAAGTCCAGGTTCACATTGGCGCTGGCTTGAGCTCCTGCCAGAGTGGGACCGTAGACTTCCAAACCTATTTCGGATTGGCGCACCGTAGCGCCGACACTCCCGCTGGTGGCCACGGCGCCCGGCGGCAAAGCCAGATTCGGGACGTCCAGATTATCCACGGTGCCGCTGTTCCCGAACAGATTCAGAAGGGCGAGGCCGCTCAGCTTTACCCTGTACTTGGATGCGCTTTCAACCTTAGTCTGGTGCTGCTCATCAACCTTGGCCTGCAACAACTGCTGGTCTTCCTCCAGGCGGCTCAGGCGTGCCTCGGCCGGTGTTTCCGCGCCGGCAACGGGAGGCGGCGGTTCTTGGGTGGCGGCCTGCGCCGCGGGAACACCGGGGGCGGTTTTCGCTCCCGCGCCTGCGCTCAGGCTTGTTGATGGGAGCCTTTCGATCGCCCCGCGCAACTCCACGCGGAGCTCGCGGGTTTCCTGGCGGGAACGCGACACCTCCGCGCGCAATTCCTGTATCGCGGCGTTGAGCTCTTTGACCTCTCCTGCTAAAGCTTGCACGGAATCTTCCAGCGTGCCGCCCTTGGCGGGCGGCGCCGGCGATCCGGAGACCTGCCCGATCGCAGGAGCACGGATGAGCAACAGCCACAACACGGTAAACCCTGCCGTCAATCGAAATGCTCGTGTATCTCTTACCATTGGAACCCCCTGCAAGGTGCCCTGGGCCTGCCCGTCTCATCGAGGACGGGAGCCCGCCGGGAGAGGGGAGAACACTCTTCTCCCTCCCCAAGACCCCTCGCCCGAAATTTCCACCGGTGATGATCCCTAGTGTAATTCAATGTATTCCATTTTCGGTAAAGGTCTTTTTCAATTCGCGCAGGGATCGGCCGGGGAAATCCGGCGTGCCTCTTCGCCACCCGAATGCAGCAGACTGGCATTTTCCCTATCCAGGAAAAGCGAGCACACGCACCTTTGGCAAATCGCGTTTTGGGAAATATCAAGTTGGCTTCGAAACTCCAAGGCCGCGTCACTGTTCAGGATGTCAACTAACGTCCCAGCTCGAAGGTTGCCGAATGGCCGGTGGAAGAAACAAGGCCGGACGGCGCCGTCAGACTCGATCACCGCCGATACCCATGGCGCGTTGCAGCGTGGCGCCACGGGGGAGATTTGCCCCAGATGGGCGCGAAAGTGCAATCCGATGCGGCGCAGCTTGTCCGGGTTCTCCTGGATGAACGCTGATTGGATATCTTCCCGGCATTCGTCAATCAGCCTTTCAATTTCGCGCGCAAGCTCCTCCACCTCAAGCGCATTCAACGCCACGTTGGCCATTGCCCCTTCCGGCTGCCGCGCCGAATGATTGAATGCCTCCGACCCCATGTCGGCGGCAAGGAAGGAGAGGGAATTCAGCTTCAACTCCCGTGCCGCCCTCACCGTAGCGCGCAAATAGCGAACGTTATGGTTTTGGACGGTGCAACGCCCATGAATCGGCATGGAAGCGTGGTGTTCCCGTAGAGCGCGAATCCCGCGCTCCAACCGCCCGTAAGCATCCGGCACACCACGAATGCGGTCATGAACCTCGCGCGGGCCATCAAGGGAAACAATAACGTCGTCCATGTCTTCCGCCACGCGGGCGGCGTGCCGTTCAAGAGTTAACCCGGCGGTGAGGAGGGTGGTCCGGATCCCTTCGCACCGCAACATGCCAGCCAATGCCGATAAATCCGAATGCAGCAAAGGCTCGCCCCCCGAAAAAACCACCCACCGCACCTGGAGCTTTCGCAGGCCGGCGATGTGCGGCTCCAAATCCACGGCAGTAATTTCACGCGTCTGCCGAATCCTCCAAATGTCGCACATTACACACCGGCAATTGCAACGGCTGTGAGGCAGGATTACAAGAATAGGAAGCTCGCGAATGGCGTGGGCGGTTGGAGCGATCGCAGCGCTGGCTTGCGCCCCCAAATTCCGAGGATTCATAACTCCACCCTCTCCAGCACCACCACCACATGATCAGCCAAGGCGCGAATTCCGGGGCACCGACCGAGGAACGGATCGATCCTGGCAGCCAATCGAAACAGCCGCGCAAATCGCTGCGCCCAAGGCTCCAGGTAGGAGGGGGGGACGGCGATGCCGGTGCCCTTCCAACTCACCAGGCGAAAGTGCGCCGCGAAGTCGCGTCGTAGGGTGGCGACGGAAGGATATCGAACCAATACAGTGTGGCCGGATGCTATGTCCGCCAAAACGCCCCCGCCGCGGAGCCGCCGGAAAGCTTTCTTGAATTTGCCCTGGAGGGTGTACCAAAGCATCTCCCAAAGGCAGATGCGGCCGAATAAACACAGAATCGCCCTGCCGCCCGGCCTCACCAGCCGCGCCAGGTCATGGGCCACGCACGGCAAATCTGCCACGCAATTCAAGCCCGCAAAATTCGAGAGGACGCCGTCGTGGAGACCCTCACTTTCGAGTTCGCCAATCTGTTCGATGGCTAGGATTCTGAGGTCAACGCGAGCTTGGAAGGTCGATGTATCGAGCCGCCGCCGCGCCACGGAAATCATTTCCGGCGAGGCATCGCAAGCTACCACCCGAATCCCCCGCGAGCAGAGGTGGCGTGCGTCCACTCCGGTTCCGCAATTGATATCCAAAATCCGTTGTCCGGGCCGGAACAGGCGGTCCATTTCCAGCCAGACCGACGCACGCTGCGCCCTCCCAATCAGAGAATTCGTGAAGCGGGCGTCATACTCATCGGCGACGGCATCGAAAGGCGCGGTCCTCGGAGTGGGCAATTGACGGGTCATGGTCATCAACCTTCAGACCTCCACTTCCCCAGCGGCCGCCTTCATGCCCTCCTGCGCCTGTTGAATCCTTTGCCGCAATTCGGCCAGGAGCAAATCGTCGTTGCGGACAGGCGAATTCATCAGCCGATCGAGATCGACTTCCGCGCGCAGGAGACGATCGACGTTCTGGTAATATCGCCGGGAATGCCGGCCGCGGATTTGAAAATCGCGGTCGGACCCCTCACCCCAGATCTTCGGACTTACCACTCGGTTCTTCACCGCCTCGAAATAGGAAGTTCCACGAATGGGATAAGCAACGGTGGTTAAGAAGATGTCGGGATTGGATACCTTGACGTGCTGGATGGTTGCCTGGATATCGTCCAATTCCTCGCCTTCGTATCCCCACATTAAAAACATGCCGGTCTGGATACCCCGGGCCTTGCACAATTCCACGGCGCGTTGGACCTGCTGAACGGTCACTCCCCGCCGCATGGCGTCGAGCACGCGCTGTGAGCCGCTTTCCGATCCAATCCAGACGCGGAAGCAATTCAATTCCACAAGCATGTCCGCAACGCTCTCATTGATCCGGTCGGCTCGCGAAATGCACTCGAAGGGAATGGAGAGCCCGCGGCGCTTCATTTCCGCGGTAAATTGAGCCAACCACCCGTGATGAATGGTAAAGACGTCGTCGGCAAACCAAAGCATGTCCGGGTTGTAGCGCCCCAGAATCCACTCCAGTTCATCGACCACGGAAGCCGCTTTCCGCCTGCGGTGCGTCTTGCCGTATACCTCGTGGCTGCACCATTGGCATTCATAGGGGCACCCCCTGGCCGTGATCATGGATACGGAACCGGCGCCGTGATGTCGGCGCCAGGTTTCAAGATAGCGCTCGATGGGAACGGATTCGCGGCTGGGCCAGGGCTGCCCATCGATATCGGGAATCTGCGCGCGCGGCGGGGTGCGTTGGACGCAACCCTCATCCCCGCGGAAGGCGATGCCGTGGACCCGGGGGAGATACTCACTTGACCCGCTCCGCAGGATGGGCAGCAATTCTTCCAGCGTCACCTCGCCCTCGCCGATCGCGACCACGTCAGCCCCCGCCGCCAAGTATTCTTCCGCGTAGGCCCCAGGCTCAGGCCCACCGACGACGGTTTTCCAGCCCGCCTCCTTGGCCGCGCGGAGGATGCGGATAACGCTTCCGCGCGTCATAAGGTTGGCGTAAACCCCCAGCACCGCGGGGCGTTCGCTGGCGAAAAGTTTTTGCACCTCCGTCCACGAAGAAAAAGTTGTGTCGAGGACCTCCACGTCAAAATTTCGCGCCCGCAAGTGCGAAGCCAGGTAGAGAATCCCCAGTGGCGCGTAGGGCTTCATGATCTGAAGCTCCTTGGGATCATCACCAAGAAAGAATCCGTGAGTTAAAAGGAGATCCATAATCACTTCGCCGTGCGGCCTTGGGATTAACTGGAAACCAAGGCTCGCCCTTGGGGCAATTATCCCGGATTTCTCCCCACGAGTTCGGAAGGGCGGGGCTTCACAGGCTGCGGAAAAACCCTACAATGCTGTCATACTGGGCCTGTTAGCTGTCATTCTGAGCACAGCGAAGAATCTCGCTCTGAGTATATTCAAGGCAATGCGAGATTCTTCGTCGCCGCTGCTCCTCAGAATGACAGCGCTGTCGAGTTTTTCTGCAGCCTGTAAAGTCCCGTCCTTCCGGCAGCTCTTTAATAGCATCCACGCGTGGTAAGAAATCCACGCTATCCGCACGCCACGGGCGCGCCCGCCAGGCTAGGAAGGAGTGTGGCGTCCGAGTTACGGCAAGTTTGTTCCAACCGTTCGACCCGCATCCAGCGCTCCGCAATTTCCTGCGGGTCCGCGGAAAGGCCTGTGGGAGAAGCGTCGTGGATGGCAAATTTCCAGGTTCCAGGCGGACTCCATAACTCCACCTCGGCGTGCAAGGCATCGTGGAGGGCACGATAAAACTCGCTGGTGTAGGCGCCTTTAAACATCATCGACAGGTCTTCGCTGTCAACCCAGTTGGTCTTCTCACCCAATTGCTCGCGAACCCGCTCATGGAATTTGGTTCCGGGAAGAGGATACGAAACGGAAATGCCGAGGTCGTCGGGCCGCGTCTCCCGAACCATTTGGATGGTCTTTTCGATGTCGCCCCACGTTTCTCCCGGATAACCGAACTGGAGGAAGAAACAGGCGCGGATGCCGTTCTCCCGCAAATTTTCGCGGGCCTGGGCGGCCTGTTCAACCCGCATTCCTTTTTGCATCGCATCAAGAAGTTTCTGCGAACCCGACTCTACTCCCATCCAAACCTCGACGCAGCCCGCCCGCGCGAGCGCCGCGGCTGTCTCCTTTTGCATCAGGTCCGAGCGGGACTGCATTTTGAACGGCACTGCGGCATCGTGCCGCTCGACTTGGTCCGCCCAATCCTGCACCCATCGGTGGTTGATCCCGAAGAGGTCATCGGCAAACCATAGATGGTCAACGCCAAACTCTTCCCGAAGCTCACGCATTTCCAGCGCCACGGATTCCGCCGAACGCCCGTGGAAGGAGTCGCCATAAATCGGCTTGGCGCACCAGTTGCACCGGTAAGGACATCCTCGGCTGGCGACGAGGTTGAGCGAGAAAAAACCATGCGCCTTCTTCCAGGCGCTGCGGTACCGCTCCATGTCGACCAGATCTCGCGCCGGAAGCGGGAGCAGATCCAAATTGCGCATTAGCGGCCGGGGGGGAGTTCGAACCGTAGAACCGCCGCGGGCGCCCCTATAAGCCAGACCCCGGATGTCCGCGATGTTCCCATCCGAATGGCGGGCGAGGGATCCCGTCAGCTCAAGCAGCGTCGCCTCCGCCTCCCCCAAAAGGACATAATCGGCGCCCCTTTCCAAGTATTCTTGGCTGTGATCAGAAGCGTCGGATCCATTGACCACCACCTTCGAACCGTAGGCAACCGCCGCGTCGATCATCCCCAATGCCACCCGGCGCATTCGCGTCAAACACATTTTGGAAAGGAAATTGAAATTGTCCTCGTAGATCGCAACTATCTTAGGGCAATGCCGCGCCAGGGCCTCCGGGAAACCTCGCTCGGGGTTTTCCAGCATGCTGTCAAACAGCGCGACGGAAAATCCACTTCGCCGGAGGAGCGCTGCGGCATAGAGCGTCCCGAGCGGTGGGTAAGGCTGCATCTTTCGAACCTGCTTGCGGTCGTGGTTGAGGTGATAGGAGTGAGTCAACAGGACGTCAACCATGATGCTTCCCTCCTCCCGTCCCCCGAAGGGGAACAACGTCAATAGCCGTAGGTGAAACTCGAATTTGGTGCAGGGGCGGTTCGCGAACCGCCCCTGCGTTCGGATGCAGCGCGGGCGTCTCGCCCGCGCCACCTCCCCCGTCAACAAACTTCCTGCATGCCTTGACGCAGCGTCTGCCCTGTCAGAAGGGAGCGCCGCGTGATAAGACGCTCGGTGGCGCGCGCCAACCAGAGTTCCCAAGGAAGTGAAAACTTGTTCCTCCGCAATCGCCATCGCAGAGGTGCGCCCAGAGCCCGGCGCACACCTCGGCGAATCCAAGGAGCCCCTGCGGCGGCTTTCCGAATCTGATTGTGGAGAAGGAAAAATTCGAGCATCCGCTTTAGACGGTCGAGTTCCTTGCCTTGCAGCCAGGGCAAGTGGTTGCTCCCCAAATCAACGTCGGCCCACTCTTCCAGGGCTTGTGGCTCGCGCACGCCCATTTTTCGTAATTCGGGCCAAATGGGAATCCCCGGGTAGGGGGTGAAAATGTTGGGAGAAAAACTGACGTTAGAGTATTTGCAGGCAATGTCGCTCATGACGCGGAAAGTCTCGAGGCGGTCGGCTTCCGTCTCACCGGGGTATCCCAGGATCAAATTGAAGGTCACCCGGATGCCCGCCTGTTCTGACTTCCGCGCCGTCTCGTACATCTCATCGATGCGCTGATGCTTTTTGTTCATGAGGGCAAGGACTTCCTGCGAAGCCGATTCCGTCCCGAATCCCATGTGGGAAACCCCGGATTCTCCCAGCAAACCGACCTCCGCGTCGGTCATGCGGCACAACAAGTCGGTCGAAGCCTGAAATGTCCAACGAAACCGCAGCTTGGAGTCGGCGAAGCCTTTGGCAATTTCCACGGCCCGCTTGACGTTTACCGGGAAGTTGGAATCGAGTAAGGGCACTTCGTTCAAACGATAGCGCGCCACCAGTTCGGTGACCTCGGAAACCACTCGGCCGGCACTGTAAGCATTAAAGCGCCGATTGTAGAACACCTGATCGGTGCAGTAGTGGCAGGCGTAAGGGCACCCTACACTGGAAGCGTAGGGAAGTTGCCGAGACCCCGTCCGCTTCTCGTAGGCATCGAAGTTAGCCATGGCAAATGCGGGGGTGGGTAAGCGCTCGACGCTCTCCACGGGCCGTTCCGCATTGTGAATCGACTCGCCGTGGGGCTTAAAAGAAACTCCGCGCACAGATTCGAGAGACAAACCCGTGCGCAGGCGCTCGGCAATCTCCCGTAAGGTTAATTCCCCCTGCCCACGGACGACTGCATCCACATAATCTTCGCGCAGCGTTTGCGCCGGCAGCAAGCTCGGGTGCCATCCACCATAAATAATCGGAAGCTCGGGGTGAATCTGTCGAATGAAGCGTGATACCTCCACGGCGGCACGGATCATCCGTCCCGTTAACAAGGAAATGCCCAGGCATAGGGCGTCCGCGGTTTCACTGGCCAGCGAACTTCTGTATCCAGGATCGATGGAGGCATCCACGATCGAGACCTGGAATCCCGCTTCGAGGAGCGGCGAAGCCAGACTCAGCAGGCTCAGGGGCGGTCCCAGAGGGGGACCGTCGTAGGGCGGATGAAAGAGCACCACTTTGTTTTTCATAGCGAGTTCGCCCCCGCCGTCCGTTCGGCCGAAATCGCGCCGAACCCCGGCTGCGCAGCGAAAAGCCTCTCAAGCTCAGGATTCGCCGATCGCCTGATAGAGCCTTACGAAGAATACCCGCGCAAGCCCGCGGCGCATGTCACGGTTCAATCCTTGATGTGCAAAAAAATTGTCACGGCACGCTCGCCCCGGGATCACTTTTGCGGATGGTTCCAGGCGGTCTGACCAGCCACCTCCGCTCAATAGATCTGCCGCATTAGGTCAAACCCAATGAAGAGGCCACTGGGCGTGTCCGCCGAAGGGTCCCCCAGAAATGTTGCCCGTGTTCCGGCACGCTGTGCCACGACGGTCCCCGGACTGTTGGTGAATCCCAGCGTAAAAGCGTGGCGTAAAACCCTCTTCTGGATGCCAAAGGCATATGCCGGTCGATGAATCCCGAGTTCCGGACCATTGACCAGAGTGGGAAAGACCTCGGCAACCAGCGCCACGGTGGGGCGAATATCCAACGCCCCGCCGGCCCCCAATACGAAAGTGTTGAAGCCGGGGAGATTGGGGGGAATAGACGCCAGACTCCCGGGTTTGGAAGTCAGCATGCGATTCTGGAGAGAGAGTGTTGGCACCAAGTAAAACTGCGCGCGCCGCGTGACGGTGCGGGATAAGATTACTTCCAGATTGCTGGTGAAGTTCTTGGCGAAATCGTTTTGCCCGTCCTCAGAAACCCGCACCGTGGCATTCAAAGGATTCCCTTCATGCTCGTCCAAAAAGTGATAGGCAACCCCCAATTCGATCGGACGGTTAATTTCGCTCGGCGAGCGGTAAGCGCTGATCGAGAGTTTATCGGTAACTCCGAATCGCAGACCAAAGGAAGAAATGGAAAAGTCGTCGAGCCCGAACAGCGTTTCGCCGGACCCAGTTCCACTGAAAGCGGGGGTATAGGGGAAGCGATGAGTAAAATTGAAGTAGAAACCGTGGCGGTCCAGCCTACGCCCTGTGGGCATGCTGAAAAGGTAATCGTCGGCAGGCGTGTACACTTTCGCCATTTGTTTTACTTCTCCGGGGGGAGTTCCCGCGGCTGGTTTTTTCCCCGGTCCGAGTGACTTTACAAAGGCCGTGACGGCATCGATCTCCGGTTCCGATAACGTTCCGCCCCACGCGGGCATCGCCGTTCCAGGCTTTCCTTCGCGGATTGTTTTGCTCACGACTGTATTGGAAAGGATCGCCTGGACCGCCGGGCTGGTGAAGTCCGGAGTTTTCATCGCGCCCCCTCCCTTTCCGTCAGTCCCATGGCAGCCGGCGCATTTGTCGGCGAAGATTTTGGCCCCCGGCGGAACATCCTGCGGGGAGGAATGCGCCGATTCCAGGTGCGGTAGGGGCTCGGCAGACAACGGAGATGGCGAATCCTGCTCCCGTATAGCCCGGTTGGCTAAATCGACCAGATAGGTCCTTCCATCTTTCTCGATCAGGACCGTCGAGGGCGATCCCGGAATAAAACGGACACCCAGACTCTGCGCCAAAGAAACGGTTCCTGCTGCCGGGTCGGCAGTTGCCAAAGAAGCGGCGGAGGGATTCGCGGCGGCCTGGAGTCTGTGCGTCTGGAATGCGATGGACAACGCCCCAATGACCATCACGATGGTGGCAACGGCAGCTCGAATCCTTTTGAAAGAGCCGGCGGCCTTAAGGCAGAGCATATGGAAATCCCCCGTGCAAGTTCGCGCGTGCATACGTGTTCTCCTCCCATGGGTCTCAGAAAACAGGTACCACGACCACGCCCCCGGGAAGTCAAGCAGGTGTAGTGAGTTTGTAAAGGTTGTGTTAGTCTCTTTGCAAGCGCTTAGGCAGCAACTGCAAGGATATGTATGGGGGGTGGGCAATAGCCCCGGCAGGGCAACCCTTGCGGGCCGCGCGACTTCTTAATCCTTACCCGATTCGTGAGACCTATGGAAAAGATCCTGATCATCGAGGACGACCGGACGTTACACAAGCCCTTGAAACATGCATTTGAAACAGAGGGATATGCGCCGGATTTCGCTTCTGACGGCGCCGCCGGACTGGAGGCTTTTCGCGCTGCTCCCCCGGTGCTCGTGGTGCTTGACCTAAGGCTTCCCAAGATCCACGGCCGAGAGGTTTGCCGCGCTATCAAGAACGAAGCGCCGAATCTCCCGATAATCATTTTGAGCGCCTCAACAGACGAGGTTGACAAAGTCTTGCTGCTGGAGTTGGGCGCCGACGATTACGTCACCAAACCATTCAGCCCCAAGGAACTCATAGCCCGCGTGCATGCAGTACTGCGCCGGGTTCATGGCCCCAAGCTCGCCGACAGTTATGCTTACGACGACGTCGCAGTGGACTTCGCCAAGATGGAACTTACCCGCAAAGGCGAGCCGATTGCTCTCACTCCCCAGGAATTTAAGGTCCTGAAGTATTTTGTTGGAAACCCCGGACGCGTCATCTCCCGCGACGAGTTACTGAACGAAGTTTGGGGATACAACTGCTACCCTTCCACTCGCACCGTGGATAATCACATTATGAAGTTGCGGCAGAAGCTCGAGGACGACCCCTTAAACCCGACCCATTTCAGAACTGTCCACGGAGCCGGGTACAAGTTTGTGCCCTAAGCAGGCCGACCGCGCCCTTTGTACGGACGGCAGGCCCTGGTCGGCGCGGGGCTGAGAAAGTAATAGACCATGGCCAATATTCGGCTGCGAACCAAGTTTCTTCTCTCCCTCATCTTCATCACCACAGTGCTGACGGGCGCGGTTCTGTTCATCGTCCAGAACTATTTGAGGAATCACGCGCGGCGCGAGATCCATGAAGCCCTCCACAATTCCGTGGTTACGTTTCAGCAGTTTGAGTCGCAACGTCAGCGCGGACTGGCGCAATCCGCGGTGCTGGTGGCGGACCTGCCGAGTCTCCGGGCGTTGATGACCACTCAGCATGCGCCCACGATTCAGGACGCTTCCACCGATCTCTGGCAACTTACGGGGAGCGACCTCTTTCTGCTTGCCGACCGCACGGGGAAGGTCATGGCCCTACACACCTCGGCGGCAGGCTACAGCCAGGATGCGGCTCAGGCCTCGATCATGCGAACCCTGCAAGAAAAGCAGAGCCGCGACTGGTGGTTCGGCGGAGGCCATCTTTATGCGGTGTTCCTTCAACCGATTTATTTTGGAGAGTCCCGCGACAATGTGGTGCTGGGGGTCCTGGCGGTGGGGTTCGAGGTCGATAAGCAGGTGGCGGATGCCGTAGCGCGGGTCGCCTCCTGCCAGGTGGCTTTTCGTTACGGGAAAGATATTGTCGTCAGCACGCTTTTGCCCATTCAGCAGGCGGAGTTGGCCGCTCGCACGAACCTAATGACCACACGTGAATCCTTGAACTCGGAAGAGGTCGAGTTGGGCGGCGAGGTTTTTCTTGTGACCACCCTGGAATTGGCTCCTGCGGAAAGCGGGCCCGTAACTTTGACCGTTTTGAAATCTTATGACGCCGAGACCCTGTTCCTGCAAGATCTAAACCGCTTGCTGCTGGGCGTCGGGTTGGTCGCGGTCCTGGCAGGCAGTTGGCTGATCTTTCTCATCTCCCACACGTTCACACGGCCTCTCGCCGATTTAGTTTCCGGCGTCCGCGCACTGGAGAAGGGGGACTTCGCATTTCCGCTGCACGTCCGCAGCCGCGATGAAGTAGCCGAGCTCACGACGGCATTCGACGGAATGAGAAAGAGCCTGCGAAAGAGCCAGCAGGACCTTTTGCACGCCGAACGGTTGGCCATGATCGGCCGCATGGCAAGCACTATCTCCCACGATCTTCGGCATCCCCTGACGACTATTCTTGCCTACGCGGAGTTCCAGTCGGAAGGCGATCTTGATGCCGACCAGAGGAAAGCCTTGTACGGCGAAATTCGCTCATCCGTAAACAGGATGGCAGAATTGATAGCCTCACTCCTGGCGTTCTCCAAGGGGCAGGAGACCCTGCAACTTACACACGGAGAAGTGGTGGAAGCCCTGGAACGCACTCTATGCTCAGTCCGAATTCGCGCCGAGTTCAAAGGAATCCAAGTCACTGTGGTGCACGAGGGGGCGACCGACGGATGGTTTGACTTCAAGAAACTCGACCGCGCTTTTCTTAACCTCCTGCAAAATGCCTGCGAGGCTGCTCCTGCGGAGTCCGGGAAAGTCCAAATCATTGCGCGCGGGTTGGATGATCATGTCGAGATTTCAGTGGTGGACAACGGCCCCGGAATACCCGAGTCCATCCGGGAGGACGTTTTCCAACCCTTCGTGACCTATGGTAAGGAGGAGGGCACGGGGCTTGGACTCGCGGTCGTTCAAAAAATCGTCCGCGATCACGGCGGGGAGGTAACGGTGGAAACCTCCGGTAAGTCCGGCACGACGTTCAAACTGATCCTGCCCCTTAAGCGTGATACCCAGCCCTCCAATTCCTAACCCGGAAGCGCCCGCTTCCTTCCCACTGCACGCCTCCCTGATAAATCGGAAAAAATTTACAAATTCACCACAGCCCTCTGACACAACCCTCTTATTCGCCGTGGTAGCGTCAGGCGTGTGGTGGAACGTGGATTGCTTGCGCTTGGAATCAGCGCGGGGAAAAGGAGTGCCACCCGCCACCCCGAGCGTAACCGTGACGGTTTCGTTAACGAAAACAGGAATTCTAAATGTTCCGGATTCGAACTTATCTGACCAACGCCGGCCTCGCGAGTTTTGACCTGACAGTCACCGCACTGTGCCATATTGCGGTCTGGCACTTGGATCTGCACGGGGACCCCGGCGCCGCCCCGTGGCGGAATTCGCTTCTTCCTGACCGGGTAGTGGCGTTAGGATTCGTTCTCATCCTCTGGATCGTTCTTTCTGCTTATTTCCGCCTGTATCACTCGCGGAGATTGGATTCGCCCTTTGCCGACGCGATCACCCTCCTTAAAGTTGGGCTGGCAAGCTGGATTGTCCTCGAAGGGTCTGCACATTTGCTCCCACAGCTCATTCCCACTCCCCTTTTCCTCCTCCATTTTGAGGTTATCAGCACTCTCGCGCTGGTGGCGGCGAGGTTGGCGCTGCGTCTGCTCGTCCGGGAGTTGCGGCGGCGCGGGAGGAATGTAAAGAACCTCGTACTCGTCGCCACCCTCGAACTCGGAAATCGGGTGGCGGAAAAGATCGAGCAACGCGCTTACCTCGGATACCGGATCGTCCGCCGGCTCCCGGGCTCAGGGGTAGATTTTGAGGAAGCGCCGACCCTCGTCGAAGAGCTTCAAAACACACTGAATTCAATGGCGGTGGAAGACGTCATTATCGCCCTGCCGGCCGGCGCCCATAATCTGACCGCACAACTGGCCCGTGAGTGCGAAAGCCGGGGAGTCAACGTCCGCATTGTTCCTGACCTCTTCCCGTTGATTCAGACGGACACGCAGGTTTATGACCTGGACGGCATCCCGCTGATTAACGTGCGGCTCTATCCGACAGAATACCTCCGCTATGCCGTACTCAAGCGGATTTTCGACGTCGGCGCGTCACTGGCGGTCTTGACTGTTTTCTCGCCGCTTTATCTGCTTATCGCCTTATTAGTCAAACTATCTTCTCCTGGCCCCGTACTTTTCGTGCAGGAACGAGTGGGTTTGAACGGGAAAACATTCAAGATGCTGAAATTCCGCACGATGCGGGCTGGTCCGGATTCCGATGCGCACTGGACCGTTCCGAATGATCCGCAGGTCACAACGGCCGGGCGATGGCTGCGGCGCAGCAATCTGGATGAGATTCCTCAGTTTTTGAATGTGCTAATAGGCGATATGAGCATCGTTGGCCCGCGGCCCGAGCGGCCATTCTTTCTCGACCGCTTCCGCCGCCAGGTGCCGGAGTACATGGCGCGCCACTACGTCAAAAGCGGGATTACCGGATGGGCACAGGTCAATGGGTGGCGAGGCGACACGTCCATCTCCCAACGCATTGCCTGCGACCTTTACTACATTCGCAACTGGGCCCTGGGGCTCGATCTTAAGATTGTTTTTCTTACCGTTTTGCGGACGTTTTTCCATCGCAACGCTTACTGATTGCGTAGGCTGAAATCCAGGAGGTTAATACCCTGATGACGGACCGTGCCTTGCTCCGGGCGGTAACTCGCGCCACCTTTACCGATCAATTCTCAAGAGAGGATTTTCCATCGCGAGGTCGCGCGTTGATTCGAGAAGTAGGCGGATCAGCGAGGGTCCAATGAAGTCTTCCTCGGCACGCTTTCTGGGGGGCAGGCTCCTGACGGTGCTCGCACTCCTTTTTTCCGCATGTACGGCGCACCAGAAGCCTTCAACAGTGGAAGCAGCCTTGGCGAATATGGCGAAAGACATCGTGATTCCCATCGAGACCGAAGATTTAAAGAACCCTCTTCCCAACAACCCGCAAGTCGCGAGTCAAGGCCAGCAGATATTTCTTCAGTCCTGCGCCATCTGCCATGGAACGGATGGCCACGGTCAGACAACCCTGGGGCAGGGAATGTATCCGCCCGTCATGGATTTGACGTCCCCGCACGTCCAGCACTGGGACGATTCCGAGATGTTCTGGATCGTTCAAAACGGCGTTCGCATGACCGGGATGGCATCTTGGAAGGGTGCGATATCCCCGGACGATACATGGAAGTTGGTTATCTTCATCCATCAATTGCCAGAATTGGACTCTGCGGAGGCTAAGAATGGCAAGGCGCAGGAGCCCCCTCCCACAAAAACGCGAGCGCAATTGATCGCCTACGGCAAGACACTCTATCGTCAGGAAGGTTGCTTCATTTGCCATCGGCTGGATGGCGAAGGGACCAAAGTGGGGCCGGACTTGACGGTTGAGGGAATCCGCGGGCGCTCCACCGCCTGGTTGATCGGCCATTTTAAAGACCCCGCGGCGTACGTTCCGGGCTCGATCATGCCCTCCTTCAAAAATCTCACGGATGAACAACTCAGTGCCCTCACCACATTCCTTGAGAACCAAAAGAAAGGGGAGAAATAACAAGCCGTGGCATCTCCGCGTTTACTGAGGGCTGAAAATTTGCTTCTGGCTTTTCTATTAGGCCTCTTCCTTATTCGCGGTTTCGTTCCAGCTTGGCGAAATTTGAATACCGACTTTCGCAATTACTACATTGCGGCACGGGTTTACAGTGAAAGCTCCTCCGTAAGTCGCGTCTACGACTTCGAATGGTTTCAGCGGCAAAAGGACCACTTGAGTATTGAGCCATGCCTGGTGACGTATACTCCGCTCACATTGTTGTCGGCCATGCCGATTCTTCCTCTCGCTTCGCTTCCCCCGCTTACGGCCAAACGTTGTTGGCTGGTCATTAATGTCGGTTTGATTGCGCTCAGCACGGTGGTGTTGATGCAAATCACGCAGCTTGGGTGGCGACGGATTCTCATTCTAATTCTCCTTGCCATCGATCCCCTTGCAAAGAGTTTTCTTTACGGCCAGATGCATATTCTCGTGTTTTTCTTGCTTACGCTCGCCGTCTGGCTCTCCCAGCGTAACTGGTCGACTACCGCAGGTGTATCGGTGGCCGTGGCGGCTGCCCTGAAGCTTTACCCCGCCATTTTCTTATTGTTCTTTCTGCGCAAAAAGCAATGGAAGGCCCTCGCCGGGGTAACCGGCGGACTCATCATCCTGACAGTCCTCTCGGTCTACCTCTTTGGATGGGAAAGCCACCGCATATACCTCATCGAAGTTCTGCCTCGGATCGGGCTTGGTGAAAATATCGACCCCTATGCTCCCGGGTGGAATTCACTGACGGCGCTTCTCCATCGGTTGTTTATTGCTGAACCGGAATTGAATCCGCATCCCCTTTTTAACCTCCCCGGCCTGTACGCGGTGGTGCAGCCGCTGTGCCAGGCGGCGATATTCATCCCCGCGCTGTGGCTGCTATTTCCGGGAACCGTAAGGGACGGGCATGAGAATCTGGAGTGGGCAGTTTTCGCCACTATGCTCATCGCTCTTTCGACAAGTGCGGGGTCCTACCATCTCTGCCTTCTCATCCTCGCAGCGACTCTGGGTCTGGATTGGCTCCTCGCCGAGAACCGCCGTCGGGAAGCCTGGATCCTGTTGGTGCTTTATGGAACGACTTGTTTTCCCTGGATGGCCTGGGGGCCGGACACCGCAGACGGTTGGCGCATCCTCCTGGCCTCACCGCGAGTCTACCCAATGCTGGGATTCCTTTTTTTTCTGTACTGGATAATCCATTCTTCGCCGGGCGTCCGGGAGAGGCTCAACGCCCACCACCGAGAAACATGGGCATTCGGCGGCTTATTCCTTCTACTGGCGACCGTTGGAGCATTCCAGGCCCTCCATCATGCGAGGGGCGAATTCGGCGACTACTCCAGCCGGCTTCTAAACCTGCGGGGGTCGCTATTAAAGGGCGACCCGGCCGTAGGCGCGAATGGACTGTACTTCACCCGAATGCCGGGCCGCGGTTCGAGCTTCGAGACCTGGTATTGGTCGGGGGGACGAATTGACTCCTTGCTACGGGCGGAGGATGAGTTCCACCCGGCAACGGCTCCTGGCCTCGCCGACCTCTGGATTGAACTCGCCGGCCCGGTGTCAAATATCGCGCGGTTCTCAACCCTCCCCGGCACCATAGCCCCAAATTTCCAGGTCGAAGTGAGGAATGGTGAGCAGCCCAGCGTGTCACCAGACGGCGCGTGGCTGGCTTTTATCCGCGAAAACCATGGGCGAGGAGGACTTTGGATCAAACAACTCGCGAAAAACGGCAGCTCGCCGGGAGGCGAGGAACATAAGGTAGTCGAGGACTCTTATGATGTATGGGAGGGGGCATTTGAGCCCGGCAACCGGCACATCATTTTCGCCGCTGCCTTGACGGGACAGCCAGAACTCTACTCGCTCGACCTTGTCTCCTCCGAAATCAGCAGAATACCAATACCTGGGCCCGTGAGATACCCGGCATTTTCGCCCGACGGTCAGTGGCTGGCGTATTCGCGCTGTGAACGAGGAAGTTGGCACTTGTACGTAATGCGTCCGGGATCCGCTGCCAGTCGCCGGCTTACAGGCGGTGAATACAACTCGATCTCCCCGGTTTGGGAGGCGGACTCGAAGAGTGTGATTTATGCTACGGATGGCCGCCGAGGCCTGAACATGACGGCGCTCGCGAGCATTACAGTGATCCCTGACCCGTAAAGAATCTCTTGCGCTGGGCTTGCCGCCGCGATACGACATCGCGCGGTGCTGCGGCAGCTATCTGTCAGACCTCGGAGCGGGACGAAGGAGGTCCCTAGGTTTAGTCGTGACCTCTGGACTTGTTACCAATCCGTTCATTGATCTGTGCCCCTATCGCCGGGCCGACCGCTGAAAATGACAAATCAGCACTGCCGGTACCTGGCAGAAATCATCGAAAAGCCGGGTTTTGCCGGATTGTGTGAACACCTGCCTCTCAGGCTCTCCGAATCGGCACTCCACCAATTGGGTACAATCAAATCCGGCGGAAGCCCAAGGGGCCAGGAACTCCTGTGAAGACCGGGGCCAAGTGGCGATTTCTACGGCCCCACGGCTGTCATGAAATCCCGTTTGCCACCCTTGACCATACGCCAGAGGATGGAGGTCGCTGACGTAAATGTCTGCGCGGGGCGTCGCCACGCGGCCCACCTCATGGGCAACACTTCGCAAGTCAGGAATGTGACCCACCGCAAAAGAGCAGACCACCAGATCGAAGATAGCATTGGCAAAAGGAATCGCGCGGCAATCGGCTTGCACAAGCCGCTCACGGACGGCGGTTTTTTGCTTTGCCGCTCCCAACATGGCGGGGGAAAAATCCACCCCCACTCCTGAACCGGCCCCCCTGGTCATAAGCCAAGCCAACCACCGCCCGGTGCCGCAAGCCAAATCCAGCACTCGCTTGCCCTCCAAGGGGTGAACCATGAGACTGAGCTGACGTTCTTCCAGGGCGAGGAGGGGGTTGGGATCGCGGTCATAGGTGGGAGCCCACCGTTCATAGCCTTCCTGGACAGAGAGGCAGCTTCTCTCCATAGGCGGGCTCCACCTTTTGCCAGAGCTCCCGGGGGGCCTTGCACGGGTGACTTCGTCCGGCTCTGAACTCACAGGCTTTCCGCCTTGGGCTTCCGCAGATCGATCACCCGCTGCGCCCATCTCAATTCCACTGGCGCCGCATAGATCCCCAGGCGGTACCGCCAGGCGCTGAGAGTTTTCAGCAGCCACCGTCCCCACCCGGGAAGGCGGATGTCCTGTACGGTCGGCCAATGCGAGGAAACCACTAATTCAAAATTATCTACCAGCTTTTTCGTGCGCGGCCGCAGCCACGGGGTGGAGGGATCCTTCTGAGTGGCGAAACGCTGCCACCGTTCCGTAGACCACTCGTCAGGTGTCGTCGGGAAATGCATCTGTTCTTCCACATTCCCGTACATCCGGTCGCGCTGCGGAACCGGCGTGTAATGTTCAACCACAATCTCGGCATCGGGATTCAACTTTTTCAACTTGCGAACGAACTTGAAGCAATCACGCGTGTCCGCTTCCGGGTCGCGAGGATTGCCGAAGATGACCGAGAATTCCGGGACGATGTTGAAACGGCGGATTCGGGAAGCGAGAGCGAGTGTATCTTCCACTCGCAGGTCCTTATGCATCTCCTTTAAAGTTTCGTTAGAGCCCGATTCGACCCCGAAGAAAATCATGGTGCACCCGGAGCGGCGGATGGCTTCCCATGTCGCGTCCGAATAACGCATCATGATGTCGGCGCGCGCCTCGCACCACCAGCGCATATTCAGAGGCGCCATCCGGTCGACGAGTTCGCGGGCATGGTCTTCCCGCAGGAAAAAGTTGTTGTCATAGAACTGCACGGCGTCCACTCCATAGGTCGTGGCCAGATAACGTAATATTGCTTCCGAGCGCGCCGGTGATTCCATCTTCTCGCGACTTCCCGAAAAAGTGACGACCCCGCAGAAGTTGCACCGGTAGGGACACCCGATACTAGCTTGATGAACAGCCGTGCGCCGCCCTAGAAAAGTGGGCAAAAGGTATCGCTCGGCGGGAATACGGTGATACGGATACCAGGGGAAATCGTTGAGGGACCGCAGGGGACGCTCGGGGTTATGACAATGCGTCCCATCCGAATCCTTGTAAGAGAGTCCGCGAATTCCTTTCAGGCCGTTTCTTTCCCGCAGCGCCCTGAGGAGTTCGAGAAACGTATCTTCCCCCTGTCCACGCACCGCGAAGTCGACGTAGGGAGCATTAAGGGCCGCCTCGGTATAGTTGGAGGGAAAATAACCGCCCCAAACAATCGGAATTTCGGGATAGCGCTCCCGGACTTCCCGGCAGCTTTCCACCGCGCTCACTGTCTGAGGGCCGGGCATCACGGTAACAGCCAAAAGTTCGACGCGCTTTTCACGAATCAGCGCCAAAAGCGTGCTGGTTGCATTCGGGTCGACATTGCCGTCAACGATGGCGTATTCCTCGCGCCCTTCCAGAACCGCCGCCACCGACAGAATGGAAAGCGGGAAACGCCGGCTGCGAAACTTCGTTGCTTTCGGATTGTAGAGAATAATCATGCGCGCTTAACTCGCGAGAGTAGGACCGACCTTCAGGCCGGCACGTGTCGATCTAAAGCTCAGCGCTATAACATCAGGTGCAGCTCGGGGCCGTCTCCGGTCCCATCATCTTGGCGTCGACCTTCGGCTTGGGAAGCTTTACCAGATTCTTCAGGGTCCGGTTAAGCCATACCTCAACCGGAAATTTGTAGACATCGTGGTCCAGCCGCCAGCGGGCGGGATAAGCCGTGAGATGGCGAATGGTCCTCGCGACCCGGCCCGGGCCGGTAGCGGCAATCGGAGCGCGATCAAAAGCAATCCGAAGATAATCCCGCATCGTCTGGACACGCTGGTGATCCTTGCCCTTGAGCCACGGCAGAGTGGTATAGCGCGGAAAATAGTCGACCCAGCCTTCCAGCGATTTGGGGACTTCTATTCCGATCTCCTTGGCCCGGTGAAAAATGGGGGAGCCCGGGTAGGGAGTGAAAATGTTGGTCCAGAATTCCGCCCCCGGGAAGCGCCGGCACACGTCCATCATAAAGTTGATCGTTTCACGGCGTTCTTTCCCGCCTTCCCCCGGATAGCCAAAAATGATATTGAACGAAGGGATGATGCCAGCCTTGATGCAGCGCTCCGTGGATTGGTAAATGTCGCCAAGGTCCTGAAACCCTTTGTTCATGAGCTTCATAACTTTCGGCGAAGCGGTTTCGATACCCTGGCAAACTTGATGCATCCCGGAGCGGCGCAGAAGGGCAAGCTGATCGATGGTAAGGCGGGCGGTCAAGTTGGTGGTGGCCTGAATGCTCCACTTGAAGTTGCCGCCGGCGCGGACCAATCCCTCCGCAATCTTGAGCGCGCGATCGAGGTCGACTAAGAAGTTGTCATCCGCCATCCAGAGCAGTTCGAGCTGGTAACGCCGCGTGAGCTCCAGCGTCTCCTCAACCACCTGTTCGGGCGGCAGAGAGTTCCACTTGCGGCCATATACTCCGGCGTTCGTGCAGTACGAACAATCGAAGGGACAAGCGAGGCTGGAAACATACATGGCCCAGCGCCGGCCACAAACGCGCTCGTAGGCGTCAAAGTCGGCCAGGTGATACGCCTTGGGCGGCATCCGGTCGAGGGTCTGCAAGGGACGCTCCGGCGTGAAACGGATTTTCCCGTCCTGCTTGAAGCCGATCCCGCGCACGTCATCGAAGGGCGCATTGTCCCGCAGGCGCTCGATAAGTTCGAGGGTGCTTTCCTCACCCTGCCCCCGCACGATGAAATCAACGTAGTCCGCTTCGAGCGTCTGGGTGGGAAGGAGCGAAGGGTGCCAGCCCCCGAGAATGACCGGATATTCCGGGTTCCATTGCTTGACCGCTTTGGCCGCATCAACCGTGTCTTTGATCATGGGTCCCGTCACCACCGAAATCCCCAGACAAAGAGAATCTTTTACCTCGTCGAGAATGCGCTGCTTATAGTCCGGGGTGATCGTGGCGTCGATGATGCGGACTTCGTACCCGGCCCGGAGCAGAGGGGTGGAAATGGCCAGGAGGCCAAGTGGAGCCGTGGCCTCGATGCTCGAAAAGGATGGAACAAAGAAAACGATCTTCTTCGATGTTTTCACGCCTGCCCCCCGTATAAGTGGTGTTCAGCCTCGAACCGCACATAAGCATACCCAGTGGATATTCTTAGATTGTCAAGGACATGTCATGGGGCTGCAAAAACCCACCCCCTGGTCCCATTTCGGAAAACCGGAATTATTTACAAACGACTGACAGAGTTCTGACACACCCTGACGGCAAATCGACGAAGGTAGGTTGCTCGGACCCCGCATCGCGGATCAAGCGGCGGCGACACAGGTGGAGGCGAGCATACAAAATGGGCTTGGGAGATTTTCTTTGCCAGGAAGCGCAAACCCCCTTGCTTGAGAGCTATGTCATGGCGGGGGTAATCGTTTCGATCGCAAGCAATTCGGAAGACATCCTCGCCGCTGCGCGTGATTGTTTCTGCCCGGTGGGCACTCCGTCGTCAGAGCCGCGGTTGCATCTGCGCTTCTGGGTAGATCCGAATGGATCGACGCAACCTCCGTGGCCTAAACCGTATTTCGGGGGACTCGACCACTTGGTTTACGGGGCTTTCGAGCCTCATAGTTCAATGCTCATGGACCTGCGCAAGCTGCGAGCCATCGGTCGATTTTCGCCTGCGATGGCCGCTGACCATACCTATTGGCAGACGGTGGTTTTCCCATCGGTGGTCACGGTTCTTGGCGCCGCGGCCGGGGTCACTCCGTTGCACTGCGCTTGCGTGGTCCGAAATGAGTCTGGACTCGTCTTAGCGGGATTGTCGGGGGCTGGAAAATCCACCCTCTCCTTCGCGTTGGCTCGGAAGGGTTTCAGCTTCCTCTCCGAGGATTGGACGTACTTTTCCCAACGTGAAGGCGAGGTTGTTGCCTGGGGTTTGCCCACCCCGGTGAAACTCCTTCCTGATGTCGCACGCTTTTTTCCTGAACTAAGGAGCTTGGAATCTGTGACTACTCTGAATGGTGAGCGAGCTTATCTGGTCGATGCGGCAGCAGGAGGCGGACTTCCGAGGAGGCGCTTTTGTCAACCGCGCTGGCTTGTATTTCTGGAGTGCCGGGCAGCGCGGATGTTCCGTTTGAGCCGCATGCGAAGCAGGGAAGCAGTGGCACGGCTGGAACGGGATTTGCTCCCGCAAACGCCCGAGGCAGAGAAATTCCAACGCACAACGATTGCTGCCTTGGCGGAGCGAGAATGCTGGCGCCTTGAATTTGGCGGCCCGCCGGAGGCCACGGCGAGCGCGCTGACGTATTTTTGTGATTTCGGCGAGCCAAAGGAGATCCCTGTCGCCGGGGAGAGACAATGAGAGACGTCATCGAAGACGCGCCCGCGCGCTCCGACCCGCTTCACCGGTTTGCCCGCACCGAGTTGGGGGCTGAGCTTTCCGTGATGGCCCGTAAAATCATTTTCGAGACAAACCATGCCGGCGCGCTCCAGGAGACGCTTCGCGCACTCGGCCCACAAAGAGCCACGACCGCCCCCGCTTGCTTTCGGTGGAGAGTTGTTGTGAAAGACGGAGGCGTCGCGCAGCCCGCCTGGCATCGAATGAGAGGATACGCCGGTCCGGGTATCCGGTACGTCAGCTTCGATCAGCACAGTTACTTCGCGGTAGACCTCGAGCAACGCGAGGCGGTAAGTTCTTTGGCCATAGAACTGGTAAGGGACGATCTGGGCTATAGCAGCATTTTTCTGGCTACCCTCTTAGCGATGACGGCGGGCGCCCTTGGGCTGACGCCTCTTTCTGCCGCATGTGTTGGCGATGCAAGCCGAGGCATTCTGGTTTTTGGCCCTCCCCGCAGCGGCAAGACAAACTCCGCCTATCTCGCCGGGAAGTTGGGTTTACAAATGCTGGGTGACCAGAATACCTTCCTGGAATTGGCCCCTCGCGGTCTAGTCGCTTGGGGGCAGTTTTGGCCTCCTGCGTTTCGCCCGGACGCCGAAGAGTATCTGCCCGAGACCCGCTCCCTTACGCGGCCCTTCATTTGCGGCGATCTGTCGTTCCGATGCCTCCAACCCAATCCATTCCAGGCGGGCGGGTTCCCAAGTGTCACCCCCGTATGTTGCGTGTTTCTGGAGCGGGAAGCAGCACCGTCGCCGACTCTCCTTCGCCTCTCGCCCTCAGAGCTTATGGCACGGCTGGACCGAAGCCTGCCCTTCAAAGACGACGACATGTTCCGAAACCAGCAAGCCGCCGTCCTTCGTGCCCTCTGTGAATTGCCTTCCTACCGTCTTTGTTATGCAAGTGATCCAGGAACTGCCGCGACACAGTATCCGGGCTTGCTGGCCGCCCATTCCCCGCCGGAGGCTCGATGGTGAACCGAGCCTTTGCTCCCCTGAATGCAGGCCCGGAACCATGCCCAATGGGCGTTTCATTACTCGTGGGGGCTCGCCATGCAAGGGGGAATTCCCACGCCGACAGCGGATTAAGACGCGCGGGTTGATCCGGGGTCGAGCGTTTCCCCGTGCGACATGAACTGACTAAAGGAGCGAGTTCGTTGAGCAAAGCATTCACAGCAACGGTAGCTTACTCATCTGCTTATTTGGTGTTGGGGCTTGCCTGCCTTATCCAGTGGGGCTCGTCAGACCCATGGTCTCGCCTGAATTTGTTTGCGCTCAGCTACTTCGCGCTCAGGACAGTGGGGAGCATCCACTCTTTGGTCTCCAGTCGAGAGGTCTTCCGGTCAAAGCCCGTGAGGCGTGAATGGTGGGCGCTCAACTCCGACCCGAATGGCATCAAGTGGGTGGTCGGATTAATGCTGGCAGACCTTTTGGTCCTCCTCGACTACGGCCACTGGCATATCGCGTCCTTTCTTGCAAGGCCTCTATTGCAGAGCATCGGCATCGCGATTTATGTCGCCGTTGTGGCCTGCCAAATGTGGACGGATACCTACCTGGCTAGCTACTTCCGCCGGGCACAACGGGAGTTACGGCCCATGGACGAGGGCCCCTACAGCTTCGTTCGCCATCCTCGATACGCGGCAGCCATCGCCGGGAAAGTTGCCTTTGCCCTTATCTTTGCCAGTATTTTAGGCTGGGCCATGGTGCTAGCCTGGGGGGTGTTGAATCTGAGAAAAGTCGAGATAGAAGAAGCCCACCTCAGAAGGTTATTTGGTGAGAGTTATGAAGCCTACGAACAGAGAACAGCCAAACTGCTCCCGGGAGTCTATTGATTGCCGAGAGAAGAGCCCACCGTCCTCGGCGGAGGATTGGGCGCGCAGGGTGCGGGAGCAAACGATATGAACCGAGCCTTAGCCGCTGAGGTGGTAGATTGTCTTTCCGTCGCTGGCTCGTCACGAGAGCGGCTTCAACCGCTGACAAGATTTAGCCGGCGGGATTGGCAAGCAATTCTCGACTGGCTGAACCTCAGCGGCATCGCCTTGGTCTTCTGGGACCGTTTGCAGAAGCTTGGGGCAGAGGATGCCGTCCCACGCCAGGTGGGTGCCGCCCTGGCGACGAACCTTGCCCACCATCGCCTGCGCGTAGCGGCGATGACGCAAGAATTCGATTCCCTCAATCATCAATTTGAGCGGGCGGGGATTGAATACGCCGCCTGGAAAGGTTTCGCCCTGATTCCTGAGTACAGCCCCGATGCCTGCTTGCGGCCCACCTACGATTATGACTACCTGATTTCCCGGGACGCCTGGGACTGCGCGCAAAATGTCCTGCAGGCTGCCGGATATGCCGGCAAGACCGAACACGGCGGGCAGCCCCACCTCACGTTTGCACTTCGCAACCTTTCCTCACCTCTTCCGTATTTGCCGGGTGGCCTTTACGCGGCGACCCTTCCGCGGAAAGTGGAACTGCGCCTGAATCCCTGGGATGAAGAGGCGTTCGGCATTTGCCTAGGAGTTCCTGAGCGCCCGCTGGACCGAAGGGTGCGGCGAACCTGGCACGGTCTGAGGTTCTACTCCCTGGGAGAAGAAGATGCCTTCGTGTTCCAGGCGCTGCATACTTTTCAGCACATCCTGCATGACTGGTGCCGGCTCGGCTGGATCTTGGAGATAGCGCACTTCCTCCAGAGTCGATCGACGGACTCATCCTTCTGGAAAAGGCTCTACGCACATCTGGAAGGCAACGAACCCTTGACCGAGGTTGTGGCCCTGGTGATCTTGCTCGCCGCCCGTGTATTTCACGCGGCATTACCGGCGCTGCTGAATGACCAAATTCTTGGCGCGATGCGGGGCCAGATGGCCATTTGGGTGGAGCGTTACGGATTGCGCTCCGCCCTCGATAACTTTTCAGATAATAAATATGCGCTCTTTTTATACCGGGAGTATGTGCGGGATGAAGCAGTTTGGCGGCAGATTCGAAGAGCCCGGCTCTTGCCCCTGCATCGGCCGAATCGTGTAGCAGGGGCCGCTGCGTCTGCCACCTCCGTTCTGCTTCCAGCAAGTTGGAAGCAAGGCTGGTACATCGTGCAGCGGCTGATTCACCACTCGGTGCGCGGTGCTGATTATGCTTGGGAATCCGCCCGCTGGGATCGTTTGCGCCGCCGGAGCGCCGATCGGGACCGCCCATCAGGATGAAGATGACCTTTCAGATCAAAGCAGCGAAGAACGTCGTGGCATCCTGGGCGAGCCTGTTTACGCACCTGGCGGTCGGAGTGCTTCTTTCCCCTTACATCCTCCACCGCCTGGGGGATGAAGCCTTCGGCGTGTGGGTTCTGGTCTTTTCGCTGACCGGCTACTACGGGCTTTTGGATATTGGCATCCGCCAATCCGTAATCCGTTATGTGGCTAAGTTCGCAGCAACCCAAGACGATGAGCAGCTTTCCCGTTTCACCAATACCTGCCTTTTCACTTATGCCGCCATTGCCTCCGCGGCCTTCTGGTTTTGGTGGTGCTGCATAGGGGCGGAGGATTATTAGGACTGGCCTGCGTAACCGTAGGCATGGGGGCCCTGGGCAATGTCCTCCTCATTCTTATGGTGCCGTCCACACTGCATCTCCGCTGGGGTTGGGGATTTATCAATCTGCAATCGTGGCACGCGATGATCGGATCCGGCTCGTTTGCCTTCCTGGTGGTTGTGGCGGAAAAACTTCGTTTTCAATCGGACGCCGTCGTGGTCGGCATGGTCCTTTCCTCCGGCGCCATCACCTATTTCTCGATCGGGGCAAAACTCGTTGATTATGCCACTGCGGTGGTTCAGGGGATGGCGCAGATCTTTACTCCCATGTCCAGCCAGTTTGCGGCTACCGGTGATTTGCCGCGGTTGCGGAAAGTGTTCGTCGTGGGCAACCGCGCGTGCGCGCTCACAATCTTCCCCCTTTGTTTACTCCTCATCATCTTCGGAAAGTCGATCATCACCGCCTGGGTCGGCGCAAAATATCTGGTGAGTTACCCCATACTTCTGGCGTTGCTGCTCCCAAAGTCCCTCTACCTGGCGCAAGCCAGCTCGATCAAGATTCTTCTCGGCATCGGCCGGCATCAGCGGTTGGCTACCGTGCTATTGATGGAGGGCGTCGCGAACCTGATTTTAAGTTTCCTCCTGATTCGGCCTCTGGGAATCATGGGTGTGGCGCTGGGGACCGCCCTTCCGCTCCTTTGCACCAGCTTGATCTTCCTGCCACGGCATCTTTGCAGCCTGTTAAACGTCCCGTTGCAGTCTTACTTGCGAGAAGCTTTTCTGCTACCGCTGGTACTCTTGGCGCCGCTGAGTGGGCTGCTCCTGGCTTTTCGTTTCCTTCTGCCCGCATACAACCGCGGCATGCTGTGTTTGCAAATCGGCGTGGCAGGAGTGGTCTATGCGGCCGGACTCGTCTGGCTTTTCTTTTCCGGAGGCACGCTAGGGAAAGCTCTTTGTGGAGCCGGGACTGCGCTACTAGCAGATCGAGTTGCACCTACTGCTGCGGCCACGGGGGAGATTGCACTTAGCGCTGGCAAAAGGCTCGGCCAGCCATCGGCCCGGGAGGCCGGTTATGAAGAGCACCCGGAATCTCGTCAAGCCGGTCCGGGTTCGCACCTCGAGGATGAAGAAATCCATGGCCACGACCACGTCCCGATGCTGGGATAGGAACGACTTCCAGCCGGGTGTTCTTCCAACGAAGGTCAACTCAATTTGTGGATTGACATGAGTTTTCCCGGCTGGGCAAGGAGCTAGAAATGTTACGCCTCCAAAATTTCCTCCGAGGGAGCGACGTGATTCGCATGGATGACCATCTGCCCGGCGCGTATGCACACCCCCGACGCGTCCTCATTGGCGTGTTCTTTACATTGCTACTTGGGTTCGCCGGCGCGACCACCGCGACCGCCCAAGAGCCGGAGCAGCCGGAAAGGCAGCAAGGGCAGCAACGGCAGGAACGTGCTCAACAGCGGGAACAGCCTGAACAGGAGGAACAGCCGGGGCAGCAGGAACGACAGGAACGGCACAAACAGGTCACGGATTGGGCCACGGACAACCTCGATATGGTTTCTGCCTCGCCCCTGCAAATCCGGGAGGTACTGACCAAAGCTCCCGGCCTGATGGTCGAGCTAAAGCGACTGATGGCTAAGCAGGCCATCGAGAAGGGACAAATCGTGGCGGAGCAGGACTTGGAGGATGACGCCATCATAGATCGCCTGACGGCCGACACACGCTTTCGTGCCCTGGCAACGCGCCTATTGCAGCGTTATGGCTACCTGTCACCACAGCTTAATCCTTTATCCCCTCTGGGTAAGGAACAGGACATGTTGATGAGAGCAAGGGCAGAGCGGTTGGCCCGCGGCGCAAATGACTTGGGGCAGGAGATGGAAACTCCTGAGGCGGCGTGCGGACGGGGAAAGGATGACCCCGGCTGCATGATGGAGGCAAGCAGGCCCACCACTGAATTAGGACCGGAATTGGGACCCTCCGAAGCTGCCTGCGAACCAGATGAAGTCAACGTGCCATGCCCAGCGCCGCCCAGTCGACCGACGACATACCCCTCCAACCCTGACCGGCCTCTGTCGCCGGGGACGGAGCCGCCACCCTCCAACATCCAGCAGCCCGACCGCGTGAACTCTTCGTTAATGATGGCCAGTGCCATTTCCTCGAGCGGCCAGACGCGGTCAAACGCGCAGCCCGGCACGCTTCGGTCCGAAGAATTCGTCGATGTTTCAGGTGGGATACCTGCGGTTCTTCCCGAAAATACCACGAGGCCGATGCCACGCCCCTTCGTATCACCGCGCCCACCGAAGGCAAGGTTAATCCCCGAGCCGGTCCAGATGGTCAGTTCACCCAATCCCTACGCTTATCTACCTTCGCTCTACGATCTTTACGTGCAAGCCGCGCCGAGTACCGGGCGTCTTGAGCGATTTGGCCTCGATGCATTTCGCCGCGACCCTGACAGCGTAGGAATTCCTATGGATCTTCCCGCAGGCCCGGAGTACGTTCTCGGTCCGGGTGACGGATTGACGATTGATCTTTGGGGCGGCGTTTCGCAGCGGCTGTTCCGAACTGTGGACCGCGAAGGGCGTCTGTCATTGCCGGAGGCGGGACCCCTGCTGGTGAGCGGCAAGACGCTTGGCGACGTTCAGGAGGTCGTGCAACGCATTCTGCGGACACAGTACCGGGACGTTTCCGCCGATCTTTCCCTGGGTCGCCTGCGCACGGTGCGCGTTTACGTGGTGGGTGAGGTGGTATCGCCGGGCGCTTACGACATCAGCTCACTTTCCACCCCGCTCAACGCCTTATTTGCCGCCGGAGGCGTCACCTCCCGCGGGTCGCTACGCCATCTGCGGCACTTTCGCGGCCGCCAGCTCGTCGAGGAGGTGGACGCCTATGACCTGCTACTGCACGGCATCCGCGGCGATCTGAAAAATCTTGAGAACGGCGACACGCTGCTGGTGCCTCCGGTCGGCCCGCAAGTGAGCATGGACGGCATGGTGCGTCGCCCGGCAATTTATGAACTACGGGGCGAGACAAATCTCGCGGAGGCGCTCGATCTGGCCGGGGGGGTCCTTCCCGCGGCAGCGCTGCGTCACGTCGAAGTCCAACGGCTTGAGGCCCACGATAAGCGCACCATGCTGGACGTTAACCTTGACGAGACCACCGATCCTCAAGTGGTTCGCCGCCAACTCGCCGCGCTGGGAGTGCGAGACGGCGACCAAGTACATGTTTTCCCCATCGGCCCTTACACCACGACCACCGTCTACCTTCAGGGACACGTCTTGCGGCCAGGGCGATACGCCTACACTCCCGGCATGCGACTCACTGACCTCCTGGCCTCCTACCAGGATCTTCTTCCCGAGCCCGCCGAGCACTATGCAGAGATTGTCAGCCTGCGCCTGCCAGACTGGCGGCCGGTAGTAGAAAGCTTTGATTTGGCGGCAGCGCTGGCGAACCCCCAGGCGTCGCCGAAGCTCGCTCCCCTCGATACGGTTCGCATCCTCGGCCGGTATGATGTGGAGTCCGCCCCCATATTCTGGCTGTCCGGTGAAGTGCGTAGTCCGGGGCAGTACCGTTCTTCGGGCCAGATGCATTTGCGCGATGCGATTTATCAGGGCGGGGGATTGTTGGCCGATGCGTCGCTTGATTCCGCGCAACTGTTCCGCACTCAGCCGGATGGCTCGCTCCGAATCTTGAATGTGAATCTGGCCGCTGCCCTCGATGCCGACCCGTTAGAGAACGTCCTGGTGCAGCCGCGCGACCGGATCATTGTGCACCGCAGCCTGTACCGTGTGGACCCGCCAAGTGTTTACATACGGGGGGAAGTGGCGAATCCGGGCCGGTATCCCCTCGGCGAGAGTATGCGAGTCTCGGATCTGCTTCACGCGGCCGGCGGCCCGAAGCGCAGCGCCGACCTTAGAAATGGCGACCTGACGCGGTACTTTCCGATGAACGGCGTAACGGCGGGAGGCGAGCACCAGAGTGTGAATCTAACGGCGGTATTCCATGATGAGAACCTGAACATTTCCCTTAAGGACGGTGACGTCCTCAGCGTGCCGCAACTGCCCGGATGGAAGGATCTGGGTGCGTCCATCACGGTGAAGGGAGAGGTCAGGAATCCCGGCGTATACGGCATCCGTCCGGGCGAGCGTTTGAGCAGTGTGTTGAAGCGCGCCGGCGGCCTGCTGCCGACCGCGTACCCCCAAGGCGCAATTTTTATGCGTCCTTCGGTCCGTGAACTCCAGGAAAAGAGCCGGCAAGAACTCATCCAGCGCGTCGAGCAGGAAGGCGCGGCGGTGAAGACCTCCCTGTCGACGACGGGCTCAGACCAAGCCCAGCTAGCGCAGCAAGCCGCGCAACAGCAACAGCGCGTTCTGGAAGCGTTGCGGCGCGCTCCCGCTTCCGGGCGGCTGGTGATTCAGATGCATCCGGGGCTGAAGGGATTTGAGAATTCATCGCAGGACATCGAGGTGCGTGATGGCGATGCGCTTGACATCCCCAAGCAACCGGGAATCGTCCTGGTCATCGGTCAGGTGTACAACACCAATGCCATTACCTATGTGGCGGGTAAGAACGCCGGTTGGTATCTCTCTCAGGGCGGCGGCGCCACGCGACTGGCGGACAAGGGCGCCATCTTCATTGTGCGCGCGGACGGCGGGATTGCGAGCCGCCATCAAGGAGGGTGGTGGTCCACCAACGTACTCTCCGCGGCAGTTCGACCTGGCGACACCATTGTGGTTCCGGAGCGGCCGGTTATCGGCGACACCCGCTGGAAAAATGTCATAGCGATTGCGCAGATCGCGGAGGCAGCGGCTATTACGGCGGCAGTTATACCCTGAGTGGGATGAGGCTCGCGCTGGCGTTTGGGCGTTACCGGATGGGCTCCCCACGCCGAAAACACCTCGGCGGCATCCTCGCAGCGGAATTTCTATCCGATGTTGGGGGGATCGAGAAAATGCAACAGGAACGAAAACCATGAATGGATCAGATGTAAAAACCTCGGCCGGGATTTCGGACCTCGAAGCTCGGGTTTCGCTGAGCCAGGAATATGGCGATGCTATGGCGGGTGAGCAGGCCGCGCAGCGGGATTTCCGCGGGCCCGCGGCGTATTCTCAGACCGTTGCGAGCCTCCGCCTGCTCTGGGAGAGTCGTCGCTTCCTGAGGCGTGTTGCCGGTGCTGGCCTGGTACTTTCCCTGATCATAGCGCTTCTTATCCCTAGCCGTTATCAGTCTGTAGCGCGTTTGATGCCGCCCGATAATCAGTCCGGTTCCGGCCTCGCCATGGCCGCGGCGGCACTCACGGGAGGTGCGGCGGGACTCGGGGGGATGGCCAGCGAGCTTCTGGGTTTGAAGAGCACCAGCGACCTCCTGGTGGGCGTCCTCAGCAGCCGCACCGTGGAAGACAAGCTCATCCAGAAGTTTGACTTAAGAAAGGTCTATGGGGCCCGCCGGATGGAGGATGCGCGCAAGGCTTTGGCGGCCTCGACCGACGTTTCCGTCGATCGTAAGAGCCAGATCATCACCATTACCGTAACCGATGATAGCCCCCAGCGAGCGACGGCTATGGCCCAAGCCTACGTGGAGGAACTGAACCGCACTTTGGCCGAGGTAAGTGCGTCTTCCGCCCGCCGTGAGCGGATTTTCCTGGAAGGACGTTTGCAAGCCGTCAACCGGGATTTGGAGGCGGCGGAGAAGGACTTCAGCCAGTTTGCCAGCAAGAACACGGCGATTGATATCAAGGAACAGGGTAAGGCCATGGTGGAGGCGGCGGCGACTCTGCAGGGGGAACTTATTGCCGCGCGATCGGAGCTCGAAGGGCTCCGGCAGCTTTACGCCGACGGCAACGTCCGGGTACGCTCCGCGCAAGCGCGCGCTGCCGAACTGGAAGATCAACTTAGGAAAGTGGGCGGAAAAGAAGAGAGCACTTCTCTGGAGCAGGCGGCGCCGGGCGATTCGCTTTACCCCTCCATCCGGAAACTCCCCCTGCTCGGCGTCACTTACGCGGACCTGTACCGGAAGACGAAGGTTCAGGAGGCGGTGTTCGAGACGCTGACTCAGGAATATGAGCTCGCCAAGGTGCAAGAAGCCAAGGAAATCCCCAGCGTGAAGGTGCTCGATTCACCCAACGTTCCCGAAAAGAAATCATTTCCTCCCCGCACTCTCCTCACCTTGCTGGGAGCAACTCTGGCCTTTTCCTGCGGGGCAGCCTGGGTGTTTGGCCGCACGAGGTGGGCGCAAACGGACCCAGCCGATCCTCGGAAGGTGTTGGCGCAAGAAATCTTCGATACCACGAAGGCGGCAATGCCTTGGGCTGCACGAAATGGCCATCGGCTTCGTACCGAGGGCCCAAAAACCGGGGCGTCTATTGACCACCGGACCTTGAAACAGAAATAGGCGAGTAGTAGGGAATGGGCGGATGGCAACCATAGATACAACGGCACTTCATGACGGTCAGTCGGACGCGAAAGTGACGGCCGGGGCCCCGCAGTTTTCGGACACGATACTGCTTACGGGGTCGCAGGTGGTCAAGTGGTCGCTTCGACTGGTTTTCGTGCTTTGCGTGGCACGGGCCCTCGGGCCGGACAGGTTTGGTGTCTACGCGCTGCTTTTCGCGTTGGTTGAATTCCTTGCGGTGGTCTCGGGGTCAGGCTATGCCGATTATTTGACACGGGAGACGGCGAAAAACGCGCGGGTGGGGTGGGGGCTGCCGATCCAGCTCATGCTACTCCGCATCGCCATCGCGATTCCGGCAGCGGCGATGGGGATCGGCATTCTCACTCTGCTCCGCTATGCCCATCCGGTGCTTGCCGGCACGGCGTGGATGGCTTTGACCCTTGCTCCCCGGTCACTTAGCGAGGCGGTGCAAGGCGTTTTGCGGGGGATTCGTCAATACGCGGGCTGCCTGGTCATCGAGTTGGTTCTGGGCGGCAGTCTTGTTGTGGGTGCGGGATTTATGCTCTTTCGGCACGGTAGTCTGCGCACGGCGATTGCCACGGAGATTGCAGCTTCGGTGGCTGCGAGCCTGGCGGCTTTGGCACTTGCTCTGAAGTACAAAACGCGGGAAGCCATCTGGCTAAAGGGCTCCCACCTGGTGAAGACGAGCGCCGTATTCAACGCCTACTCGTTCCTCGGGAGTCTGTACGACCGGTTCGATATCGTATTGCTTTCCAAGCTTGCTGGTGACTACGCCACGGGCATCTACTCGGTGGCTTACCGGGCGTTGGGCATGACCCAGATCCTGGCCTACGGAGTGCTTTACAGCCTGCTTCCGGTGTTGTCTCGAAGCGCCGGGGGGGTGGAGGAACGGCGACGTTTGGAAAGGGCCATGGGCTTCCTGTTAAGCGTGGCTTTCGCCGTGGTTCTTGCCACCATTGTGTTCGCCGGTCCGGCAGTGCGCCTCCTGCTGGGGGAACGATACGCAGAATCTTCGAGCGCCCTGAAGATCCTGATCTGGGCAGTGATGCTGCGCTATGTGAACTGGGCGCTGAATATCACCCTGCTTGCCGCCGGACGGGAGAAAGTGCTGGTGGTCACGTCTTTGGTTTGTCTGGCGGTCAATTTCATCGGCAACCTGGTGTTCATCCCGTTGTACTCCTGGCGGACGGCGGCGGTAATGACTATCGCCACGGAACTGGTTTTACTGGTGCAGAACTTGTATTGGGTACGGCGAGCCCTTGGTAGAGTCCCGCGGCCGTGGGGAATGGTACGCAGTTCAGGGGTGTTTGCCGTGCTCCTCGGGGTCGCGCTGGCAGGACGGTATGGGGGGTTGCCGCTGGTGGTCGGAACATTGTGCCTGGTGATTTTTGCGGCCTATCTATATGCCAGCGGCATGTTGGCGGAGTTTGCCACCGTTTGGGGTGCAGGGTGCGGGCCTGATTTAAACGTAGCGCCGCCCTCTAGGGCGGCACATGCCGTGCTGAAGCCCGGCGACTCAAGTGCCGGGCTAAAGCCCGGCGCTACACGCGAAATCAGGACACTACCCATTTCTCGATGGGGATAATCGTCCCCTTTTTTATTCTGCCGAGGGAGCTGGAATTGAGGGCTTAGATGGCTAGTAATCAGTATCTTCAGACCGTTCCACTATGCGACGCTTCATTCCCCAGCCTTCGTCCAATAATTTACTTACTGATGACGGTTATCGTGGCGATCATCGTCACCGTATTTGCCGAGCCGACCTTGTCCATGGGGAATGTCTCTGTTTTGGCTCCCACGGGTTTCGTCTGTATTGGAATCTTCCTATGGCACGTGAGAAGCGCCTCATTGGGCGTGTTGCGTTTGGTTTTCGTGCTCCTGGCCTTGCACGTCATGGTGGGCTATTTGCTTGCTCCGTCTTCGGTACCATGGATTGTGGCGGGGACGCTGGACGATCGAGCGTTTTCACTCTCCTTTGTGGTCATCGCTTCGGGTTTGATGGTTGCCGCCTTCACCTTTCACCTTTCGGCTCCCTCCCAGGGTTGGTTGCCTCGCGTCGACACCGAAAAGCTGGTTAAGGTGGCAAAGTGGATGACGGTCGGCGCGACAGTGGGAATATTTTATTTCTATGACCGAAACAACCTGCTTCCCTGGCAGGTTGACATTCTCAACATGGGCGAGCTTCGGTATCGAATATCGGGCCTGGATGAGTGGCTTATCAACAGATCGGCTGACGTTTTGATGCTTACCGTTCCACTCCTGTTTCTTTTCAGGGGTACGGCAAAGCTGTTCTCTCTGGTGGGTATTTTGGGCCTTGCGATCACATTCGCGCGAGCCCCCATATTGGCCGTCGTCCTGGTGGTCGTTTTGTCAAATGTGATCAGGACCGGAAAGCCTTGGAAATTATTGTTGGCGGTGGGCGTAGCCCTCTCGGTATACGCGGCGAGTCAGCTTTTTTTTTCGGGCCTGCTTCGGGGGGAGATGCCTGCTGAGAATGCCTACCTTTCGATAGCTTCCGGTCTGCCTGAGGTGAGAGATCTAGGGTGGATACTTTGGCTGAATGGACGGAATTGGCACTGGGGGACGACCCTGATCCAGCCGGTCTTGCCGATTCCGAGCTTTATGAGCCCTTGGATACAGGAACACGGACTGCGGAGCCTCACCAGCAAGATGATTGGATATGACTGGGAGGAGATGGGGGGGCTCCGCATTACCCTTGCCGGGGAGGGCTATATTAATTTCGCCGTGGTTGGAACTATGGCCCTCGGCGCCCTTTGGGGTTGGGCGATGAGAAAGATCAGCGGCGTCGTCAAAGCCGCAGGTGAGTCCCGCGGTATTGTCGACGCATATTTAGCGGCGCTCCTGGTTTCCTGGATGGCTTTCTGGATCCATCTGGGTGGGTCGCAGGCATCGGGGGTAGTAAGGTCCGGGCTGCTGCTCCTTGCCGGTATGCTGTACTTCTGCCGGCACCGGGGTCCCCGCAGATCGATGGCGGACTAGATCGCGCCTTGAAGGTGCGGTAGTGACTCATTTTGACGTGGCACGGGCGTCCGAAGCCGTGAAAAAATCGGATTTTCAAATTTTGGCATCATGCATTTTCAATGAGTTACATCGTGGATAACAGGCCCAAAATTGATTTT
>JBEKQO010000061.1:0-29006 GCA_049519635.1 Terriglobia bacterium
CAAAGGGGCGAGGGCAATAAAATCCATCCTCCCCTCGGTGGCCGTGGCGACCGAGGGGCCCGGGGGTGAGGGGGTCCTTGCAACAGGCCATTGTCAAATCTTATCCGGGACACCACACTAGACAAACAATCCAGACAATTTATCGAGACAAAATATCGAGCCCCGGTTTCTCACCCCGCGCGGGGAAGGGCGGGGCTAAACAGGCGGCGGGAAAATCCCCCAAACTGTCATCCTGAGCGCGTTCGCTGTCATTCTGAGCATCGACGGCCTTGCGGCTGCCCAGGATGGGCAGAAACTCGGGCCGAGGAAGGGTAGCGCTTTCGAGTTTTTCCGCAAGCTCTAACCCGGATTTCTCACCACGACTCTGGAAGGGCGGGGCTTTAGCCCCGCCGTTGCACGGCGGTCCTGATTATTTCCACGTCCCGCACCCCGCGCAGCTTGCAGCCGCAAGCTGCGCGGGGTGCGGGACGGATTGAGGGTAAGAGCCGCGATTTCGGCGGGGCTAAAGCCCCGCCCTTCCGGCAGCGTCCAACCGTGGTGAGAAGTCCGGGCTAACGCCCTGCCCTTCCAGCAAACCCTGAGAGCGCCCAAGCTTGGCGAGAAATCCGGGCTGGAAATCTGGTAACAAATGCGGGCTAGGGCGCGCCGTCATAAGGAAGGCTCCGGAGCAATTCCTGGTCAGGATTCTGGTTATCCGGCGAAGGAGTTTCCGGGTTGGAGCGGAAGAGGGCTTGTGCTGCTCCTGCCCCTGGGGGAAGGAGCGGGCCCCCGGCGAGCGATTGAATCGACTTGATGGCTTCGAGATCTGGGGAGAAATCGGGGCCGGAAAGCGCCAACAGGTAGCGAGTGTCGCGCCAGGGCCGGTAGGATCTTTCGATAATCGAGTGGAGGCCGGCTCTGAGGCGTTCCACCAGGGATTGGTTCTCCGGGAAATAGGCGACATTCTGCTGTTCAAAGGCGTCGGTGGGCCAATGATAAAGCCCCATGCGCTGATAACCCGGACGGTAAATAAGCTGCCACTCCCGCGTGGTAATGCTGATCATGCCCTGGGGGGCGGGCAAAGCGAAGTTATCCAAGACCTCCGAGATGGCGGGCTCATCCGGGTTGCTTGGCGCGTACCCGGGGTCCCATAATCGGCTCAAGCTGGTGCGGCGCAGAACCGCCTCCTTTACCCCGGCTAATTCCAGCGCCGTCGTGAAGATCTGCCGCGTTCTGGCTGTGTGACTGATTCGGACCCCTCCGGGGATACCCGGGCCGGCGATAATCAGCGGCACGTGCAGGACCTCTCGATACAGGTTCCAGCCGTGCGTATAGGTGCCGTGCTCGCCAAAAGCTTCCCCGTGGTCGGCGGTAATGATGACATAGGTGTTGGCCCACTGGGGAGAGCGCTCCAGGAACCGCAGCAACTCCCCCACTTGGCTGTCGATATAGTTCAGGCATTGGTCGTAACCGGCAATGGCCCCATCGCGCTCGCCCGGGGGAAGGTAAAAGCGCGCCAGTTTTCCCGTGTGCAACAGATGCTTTGCGTCCTTGGAAACGTGCCCATAAAGATGATTGTAGGGGGAAGGGACTTCGTAGGGCTCATGGGCATCGTCGTAATTGAGGAAGAGAAAGAAGGGGTGGCCGGAACGGTGATCGAACCAGCGGTAAACCTGCTGGTTAAGTTGGTGGGCGGTGAATTCGTTAAAGCGGGTGCGGTGGAACCAATCCTCGCTAAAAGGCTCAATGAACTCGCGTCCGATGCGGGTGGCATCCAGGCTGTAACCCATGAGGCCGGTGCTGTCGCGATAAGTTTCAAAGCCCCGGCTTAATCCCCAGGGAATGACACCGTAGTAGGAATTGGCATTGAACCCCGCCGTCTCGTAGCCGCCCGAACGAAGGATTTCCGCCAAAGTCCGCGGCCCGTTTCCTAAGGCCCTTTCCGTACCGGCGCCGTGTTGGTGGGGCAAAAGACTGGTGAATACGGAAGCCATCGCGGGCAGCGTCCATGAGGAGGCGGCTATGGCATTCTCAAAAAGAACTCCGCGCTGGGCGAACTGATCGACGTTCGGCGTGGTATTCCGAAAATACCCGTAGGAAGATAGATGGTCAGCGCGCGTGGTGTCCCACACGATCAGGACGATGTTAGGCGACTGCCCTTTACCCGCGGCGCGGGTGGTGGAGGCCTTTACGCGATCGGGAAGACTGGAAATTCCCAGGGCGACCGCCAGCACGGCGATGGCGGCAAAGACAGCCAGAGACCAAAGGCGCTGCGGCACATCGGCCAGGAAACCCAAGGGCGAGTCAGGCTTCCGGGTAGCCCACAGAGCGGCCAACGTCCAGGCGAAAACCAGTGCGAACACGACGGCGGGGGTGATGAACTGCCGGAGCGCAATGTACCATCCGCTGGCTGATTGAGAGTATCGGAGCACTAACGCCAGGTAGATGCCGGTTAAACCCACGAAGCCGGCGATGATCACGGTTCCGGGGAAGCGGGACCTTGGCAAGGCGGCCAGACAACCCGCGAGCAGACCCAGCAACCCAAATACCACCGAAGTAAAAAGGGGAGCAAAGAACCAGAAGGAGGGCGGGACATGCGGCTTCAAAAGAGGCAAAGGCAAGCCGGTGAGGCGCAGACCCGCGGCCTCGATGAATCCCAGAACGATCCCGGCGCTTGCCCCCAGCAATCCAACCCTGCCAATGATTGCCCGCCGGTTTCGGTGGTTAATTGACATTTTCTATCGCCAGTAGACGGCGCGCAGGGCGCCAAAAATCACATTCGGAGTTTCTTGAATAGCCCCTCGGGAATGGCGCAGACCAAAAACATTATGAACCGCCAAAACCAGGGAACGTAAACCACATTCTTCCGGCGCTTCACGGCATGGTAAATATCCCGCGCCACGGCCTCGGGCGAAGCTACCAGAGGCAGCTTCGCCCTGCCGAATACCATGCGCGTGTCAACGAAGCCGGGCTTCACCGTGATGACTTGAACGCCGCTGTGGCAAAGCCGATTGCGCAGGCCTTGCAGATAAGTGGTCAGTCCACCCTTGGCGGACCCGTAAAGGTAATTGCTCTGGCGACCGCGGTCCCCCGCCACCGAAGAAAGGGCGCAAATAAATCCCCTGCGCTTCTGCTCAAAGTGGCTGGCAAGGATTTCAAGGGCAAGCACCGATCCGGTAAAGTTGGTATCGAGAATCCGGCGCGCTTCGTTCCGATCCTTCCGTGCGGTTTCGGGATCTCCCAGGTAGCCGGTGCAGAGGACACCTCCCTCCAACGAATCGCCGGCGGGTGCGATGCACGCCGCCAGCGCCGGTTCCAGGGCAGCGAAATTCAGCACATCGACTCTCTCCGCGCGGGCGTCCACGTTGTGGCGCAGGCGCAGGTCGGCAGCGAGAAATTGCAATTCCTCCAGGTCGCGGCCGGCGAGGATGAGGTCGCGCCGATGCAAGGCGAATTGCGCCGCCAGGGCCCGGCCGATGCCGGCATTAGCGCCTAGGATAAGAACCGTCGGCACAAAAACTCCTTAATTGGCGATTGATGATTGGCGATTTTCGATTGTGCCTCTTGAAAGTCGACCATCCTCAATCGGCAATCATCAATCGAAAATCTTCAGTCAACAATTGGCCACCCTCAATCGCCAATCACCAATCGACAATTCCCAGCCTGCGGGCCAGCGACGACGAGAACAATCTCTGCGGGTCCAACTTTCGCTGGATGGCGCGGAAGGATTCGAGCTTGGGGTACATGGCGGCAAAATCCCCGGCGCGCAGTACCGCATCCTTCGCCAAATAGATCCGTCCTCCATAATCCAGCGTCATCCGGTCAAGTTCGTGGAGAAAGGGAATGAACCCGCGAGCGGCGGGAATATCGAGCGCCAGAGTATAGCCGCGCAGGGGGAAGGAGAGCAGGCCGGGGCCGGCATCGCCGAAACGCTTCACGACGGCCAGAAAAGACGCTCGTCCGGATCGCGCCAGGCGGTCAAGAATGGTCCGAAGGCCGGCGCGGCTGCACGCCTGCGGAAGCGCAATCTGGTACTGAACAAAGCCGCGCTTGCCGTACATCCGGTTCCACTGATTGATGGCATCGAGCGGGTAGAAGAACTTTTCCAAGCTTACCAGTTGCTGCCGTGCGGTGCGGTGAGCGGCGTAGTAGGCGGTATTAAATGCTTTCACCGTCAGCCGGTTCAAGGTCCCTGAGGGGAAGTCGAAGAATAGATTCCACTGGGCGCCGGTGGGAGATGCCAGCGGATGCCGAACCCGCGCGGGCAACTCGGCTGCCGCCGCGTGATTGCCCCGCATCAGAACGCTGCGGCCCATGGTATTGCCGGTGGCGAGGGCGTCGATCCACGCCACCGAGTAATCGTAGAGCTCGTCGGAGGCCTCCATCGTCGCCAAGGCGTCTTCAAGATTGGACGCCTTGTAAAAGTCCACAAAAACATAGGCCGAATCCACCCGCCGCATTCGCAGCCGGGCGCTCAGCAGAATCCCCGTCAGCCCCATGCCGCCCACCGTCGCCCAGAAAATTTCGGGATGGGCGGTCGGGGAACAGAGCAAGATCTCGCCGGTAGGAGTCAGCAGGCGGAAATCCAAAACGAAGTTGGAGAAAGATCCGTCCTTGTGATGGTTCTTGCCGTGAATGTCTGCGGCAATGGCTCCGCCCACGGTCACATATTTTGTTCCCGGCGTCACGGGTAGGAACCAACCGCGCGGAAGGAAGTATTGCATGATCTCGGCGAGGCTCACACCACTCTCGCATTCCAGCACACCGGAAGCGCTGTCAAAGGCGAGAAACCGATTCAGCAGAACGTGCCAGATCACGCCGGCATTTTCGTTCAGCGCGGCGTCGCCGTAACTGCGACCCAGGCCGCGAGGAATGTAAGAGGATTGCAGGCCCGACGCCAACGTGGCCGCCACCTCGCTGCGTTTCTCCGGCCGGAAAACGTGGCACGATTCCACCGGGTAGCGGCCCCAGCCGGAAAGCAATTTGGTTGCGAAGGTGGGGAGGGCAGTCATCTGTTCTCGGTCGTCAGTCATCAGTCTTCAGGAATCGGCCGTCAGTCTTCAGGCCTCGCTCCTAAGCCGCTGCATCAAGGAGCACAACATCCGTTTTATTTCTACGGCTCCTTTTCCAAGTCCTGGTATTCCATGGCTTTTAGAAAATTCAAGTCACGGGCAAGGAGTAGTTGATACTCGAGTTCACTAGCGGAGCCGGTTGCCATTTGAAGAAATCGGGCAAAATCCGCCCCGCCCGTTCTCCCACAACCCTCAGCAATGTTGCAAACAATCGAAGCGGCAGCGCGCCGCATCTGACTGGTCAGACCGTAGAGTTCCTCTTTCGGAAACCGAGCCGTTAGTTTGTATACAGTCAACGTAAGCTGGTGCCCTTTTTCCCAAACCTTGAGCTTCTTGAAGTCTTGCATCACACCCTCCACAGCACATAGACCTGCCACGAATACCGCGATGGCTTACCACTAATCCTGAGGCCTGACAACTGAAAACTGACAACTGATGACTGACCCCTAAAGATAAATAATCAAAATAACCGATGCCGCCCAAAAAAGCACCACCGTAAGTAATACCGGGTCTGTAAATAAAGAACGCGTGGGGTTTCCTCCCTGTTCGCGATGGTGGATGAGGTGGAGGTAACGGAAGATACCAAACAAGACGATTGGAATGGTCATCTCCAAGCGTTTTCCGGGGAATTTGGCCTTGACGTCCGGCGACAGAGTGTAGAGCGCATAGGTAACCACCGTGGAAGAGGTGACGATGCCGATGAGCTGGTCGAGAAAATACGGCGAGTAATCTGCAAGGATGGCCCGGTGGTCAGAGGCGCGGCGCCCCAGCAAAACCAGTTCATGGCGGCGTTTGCTGAGGGCGATGAAAAGCGCCAGCAGCGTTGTACACACAATCAACCAGGGGGAAATGGCAACGCCAATTACCAGCCCGCCGGCAATCACGCGAAATAAGAAGCCCGCAGCCACAATAAACACATCCAGCAGGGCGACTCGCTTTAGAAAAGTGGAATAGAGAACGTTGAGCGCGAGGTATGCCACGACGATTCCAAAGAAGCTGGTACTAAGCTTCCAGGCGGCGATCAGACCAATCCCCCCCAAAATGGCGCCAACAGTTCCCGCCGTCGTGGGGCTGAGCCGGCCGGAGGCGATCGGTCTGAGCTTTTTGATGGGATGCTGGCGGTCTTCCGGGGCATCGAGAATATCATTGAGGACATATGTGGCGCTGGAGACCAGGCAGAACACCAGCGCGGCCAGCAGTACCTGCCGGCAACGGTCCCAGCGCGTGAGGCTCTGGGAAAATATGAGGGCGGCAAAGATGAATCCGTTCTTGACCCACTGGTACGGGCGCAGCGTTTCCACCAGAGCCCAGAGCGTGGAAGTGCGGCTGTGCACTGCGCGCTCAACGGATGACGATGTTTCGAGTGAGTCCGTATTTGCACCTTGCGGGCCGGAGATCATTACAACTCCGCCATGAAGGGGAACTCCTGCGCCACGAGGCTGGAGGGGTCAGCTCGCAGTTGCTCGAATTCGCGCTCGGAATAAACAAGGGTGTCCGTCGGGATTGAAGAAGTGAAAATCTGGTAGGCGCTGCGGCTCCGCACAAGATCGGGAAATTCCTTGCGGACAACCACGATCAAGTCTGCATCGCTGTCCGCCGTCCAGTTCCCCTTAACGAGGGAACCAAACAAATAGATCTTGACGACCTCCGGGTGCACACGCCTGGCTTCATGGGCGGCGTTGCGCAAGTCACGGATTACTTGGTCCAGGTCGATGAATCTGACCTCTACAGAACTCCAGGATTCGTCGCGCATGTTCAAGAAAGTCCTGACTGTCCGTTCCATTAAAATAATCTGCTGGACGCCCGGAAGCAAACCCGTTGGGGTAACGGGAAGTGACGTAAACTTTGTCCAGGGCCTGGGCACACTGGAGTACCTCTTGGCTAACTGTCACGGATGGCGGGAGACTCCGCAGAATCTCCGTGATGGAGTGCCCCCGCACGGCCCCCCGGAGTGCTTGGACCAGAGCTTTCACGGCTTTTTCAGCACTTTGCTGGGCGATGAACGCCGCCCATTCGTGATGCCCTGTTGAGGCAGCCGTTTTCCCGAATTCCAGGTCGCTTTCCGCCTGCTCGAACCAGTCTTTGGATCGATCCATGGCCCGCTCCAAGCTAAGTCTACTACGCTAATGCTGGATTCGCAAAAGGCGTAGGGGCGGTTCGCGAACCAAGGCTGTCCAAATTAGCGAACGTCCTGAGTAGTTCACGCGGCTCTGCCGCAGGCCATGCCTCACTGAACGCCGCGCATTTTGGACAAGCTTGGTTCGCGAACCGCCCCTACTTTCCCTGTGCCGGCGTGCCGCCGGGAGATTCAGCGAAATCAAGGAATCATCCAACTCAGCCAGTAAGCCTGCGCGAAGGCGATCAGGCTCAGCAACAGCAGGAACAGCAAGCTATGGCCGATGGTGGAACGCACCACGTCGCCCTCCTGCCCCACCAGGCCAAGGGTTGTAACTCCTACCGCAATATTCTGCGGAGAGATCATCTTGGCGCAAACTCCCCCGGAAGAATTGGTGGCGGCCAGCAGGATGGGGTTTACGCCGATCTGATGGGCGGCGGCCACTTGCAGGTTTCCGAAAAGGAGATTGGCGGAGGTATCGCTGCCGCTCAAGAAACAGGCAATCCAGCCCAGGAATCCGCTGACCAAGGGGAAGCCTTTTCCCAACCCCGCCAAGGCCGCGCCTAGCGTGTAAGCCATTCCGGAGTAGTTGTAAAGATACGCCAAGGCAACAATAAGCCCCACGGTCAGCGCGGGCATGCGGAGCTGACGCAGGGTTTTTATTCCCGATTGCACAACGGTCCGCGGCGGAGTGCGGAAAAACAAGGCGGTCAGGAGCATCGCCGTAAAGGCCGCGGTTCCTCCCGCCAAGGGTTGAAAGGAGAGTATGGCGGCATAGGGTTTGTTGTAGAGCGTAATGAAAACCCCGTTGTGCAGGTAAGGGATCGGGAGGAACTGCTGGGCGAAGGTGAACAGGTGGAAGTAGGACCAAGCCACCATCACGGCCGCCAGCAACACCCAGGGCGCCCAGGCGGCGAAGGATTGCCCCGTGGTCAGGCCCGCCTCCGGCGTGGGTGGACTCTCGACTCTCCCCGGGCCCGACTCAACGGTCGATGGCTCGGGCTTCCAGACCCGCAGAAGCCCCACCACGCAGCCAATGGAAAAAATTGCGGAAACAATGCCCGCGGCGTAAGGCCCCCAGTAGTTCGTGCAGACGAGTTGAGCCACCGAGAAGCTCGCGCCGCCTACCAGGGCAAGCGGCCATGCCCTCTTCAATCCCTTGCGGCCGTCGACGACCCAGATGAGGTAGGCAGGCAGGATCAGGGAGAGGAAAGATAGCTGCCGCCCCACCATGGCGGAAAGCTTCATGACACTCAATCCGGTGACGCCGGACAAGGCTACGATGGGGATTCCGAGACTGCCGAATGCCACCGGCGTGGTGTCGGCGATCAGGGCGACAGTAATAGCCTGGCGCGCCGTGAAGCCCAGGCCGAGCAGCAGAAAACCCGCTACGGCGACGGGAGTGCCAAAGCCGGACGTGCCTTCCAGCAAAGAGCCGAAACAGAACGCCACCAGAATGGCTTGAATGCACCGGTCGCCGGAGGCGTGTTCGCTCATCCATCGGCGCAGCATCTCAAAATTGCCGATGTCGACGGTAAGGTTGTAGAGCCACAGCGACGCCAGGACGATCCAAAGAATCGGCCAGAGGGCATAAGCAAACCCGTACAAGGTGCTTAAAACCGCCAAATGCAGCGGCATACCCCACACCAAAATGGCAACGAGGAGCGCTGTCGCCAAGCCCATCGCGGCGGACAGTGCACCGCTTTTGCGCAGCCCGCCCATCAGGATCAGGACCACAGCCAGCGGAATTGTGGCGACGAGGGCGGAAATGATGAGATTGTGCACCGGCGCCATCGGATGAGGCCACACCAACGCCAAATCAACCGAGTGATGAGCGACAAGTGACGAGTGACGAGCAAGAAGCTGGTTTGCGCATTGCATAGCGGTGAGGTCGGGAATAAACAAAGAAGTAGCCGGCATGTGTTGTCCTTGCTCGCCGGCTTTTCACCGGTCGCGGAAAAGCGCTCCCAGGCTGTCATCCTGAGCGTAGCGAAGGACCTCGCCCTGCGCATTTTCATGAACAATGCGAGATTCTTCGTCGCCTGCGGCGTCTGAGGATGACAGTGCCAATGAGTTTTTCCGCAGCCTGCTCAGCCGGGCGGCGGCGTTTGGTAAATTAACTTCCTTCAATATTATTAATATCGGCCATTTCTTGCCGGGTAAAACCCACGAGCTCCGGCTCAATGGCGATCGCCATGCCGGTTCGCGCCCACACTGTTTTCCGAACGTGCTGGGCCAGCGCAATCACGTCTTGCGCCGTCGCGCCGCCCTGATTGAGCAGCACCAGCGGCTGGGTCTCATTCACTTGTGCGCCGCCGATGCGATGCCCCTTGAGACCGCAGATTTCGATCAAAAAAGCCGTGGGAATCCTGATCCGGCCGGCCGGGGGGAAACGATTTCGTATCTCCTCCAGCCGCTCCAGATCCCGCGGCGAAAAGTTGCGTCGCACCCCCTCGTGCAGCGCCGCATATTCGGGTTCGAGGAGCGACAAATTCTTAAAGAATGAGCCGGCATTTCCGCCTCGCTCCTCGCGCGGGAAGGGAAATTTCCGGTCGCGGATGGAGATGATCGCCTGGCGGATTTCGGCGAGCGAAGGCCGCTTGATGCCGCGCTCCTGGAAATAAGTCCGTACGTCCGGATAATCAAGCTGGGGGCGCCCTTGCTTGGCGAGGCGGAGTGTAAGCCCCACGATGATCAGTTTTCCGCGCGCAGTGGTGTTGAAGATGCTGCGACGGTAGCCAAAGCCGCAGTCGGCGGGGCCGAGAACGCGGGGAGCGCCCGTCGAGATTTCCAGCACCCGCACCGACTCCACGACGTCGCTCGCCTGCTGGCCGTATGCGCCGATATTCTGTACGAGCGCCGCTCCTGCCTGTCCGGGAATGTGAGAGAGGTTTTCAATTCCCCACCAAGCACGCTCCACGGCATACTGGACCAGGTCATCCCAAGTTTCGGCGGCGTGCACTTCCAGGGTCGCCGTTTCCGCTCCTGCATGCAGGATCTCCACCCCACGGCATGCCGGATGCATCACCACGCCCTTAAAGCCGCGGTCACTCACCAGGATGTTGCTACCTCCACCGAGGACAAAAATCGGCAGCGAGTGTTTGCCGGCCAGGTCCAAGACCGCACGGAAATCCTCCATCGAAGCCGCGCGGGCGAAATACCGCGCCGGCCCGCCGATCTTGAAAGTCGTGTAGGGCTTCAGCGGTTCCGCTTCCTGTATTACGGGGCCTAAGGCGCCTGGTTGAGCGGGCATAACCCGTGATTGTAACAGGACAACGGACGCGCCGCGCCTAGGTCACCCAATTTTTTTCGCGCCGAACTTTCTTCAGCGTTTTCCCCGTCCCGCCTTCCGGCAGGGCCGGCAAATTATCGGAGTTGCTCCTCAAACTGCGGGTAATAGGTCAATTTGATTTAGAGGCGGCTTTACGCCGCCATTCGGCGGGATAAACTCGACGCTTCAACATCAAATCAAACCACCGCCAAACTGAGAATTGCATACCGGCGCAGCCCAGTATATGTTATCAGGCGGTCGGGAAGCGAAAAGGGGCACCCCGGCTAACCGCGCTATGGCGAAAGACGACCTTACCGCCTTATTGATCAATGAAGCTGAGATTCCGTTTGGCTTGGGAGGAACGTGGCCTCTCCGGATCAGGAATTTCGTTGTCCGTTATCTGGAATTTCTGTTCATCTTAATTGTCGCCGCGATTGTCGTGGCGGTTTTCTATTTCCTGCCCTATAAAATCGCCTTCCTCAACTTTTTCTATCTCCCGGTATTGTCGGCGGCCTATTTCCTGGGAAGGCGGAAGGCCGTGTTGTGTGCGGTGCTCTGCCTTCTCTCGGGCGTGTTGTTCGCTTATTACCGCCCCATTTGGTTTACGGTCGGCGGCACTCGTCTAGACGCTTTTTTGGCGCTGGGCACGTGGGGTGGATTCTTGATCCTCGCCAGCGCTGCGATTGGCACCCTGCAGGAGAAATTGCAGCGCGGCTTTGAGCAGACCCGGCAACTTTACGAGGAGTTAAAGCAGAGCCGCGGGGCGGAAGAAATGAAGGAGAAAGCCGAGAAAGCTCTTTACGCCACCATGGACCCGGTCGTCGCCAAGCTCGCGACGGAAGGAAAGCTGCGCTTCGAGAAACGCGAAATCAGCATTATGTTCACCGACCTCACCAACTTCACGAGCTTCTCCGATAGGAACCGCCCGGATGTAGTGCTGGAGGAGATGAATCGGTTCTTGGGCTACATTGAGCCCATTTTGGATTTATTCCGCGGGCACATCGACAAGTACATGGGTGACGGCGTGATGGTGGAATTCGGCGCGCCCGTGGATTACGACCAGCATGCCCTCCTGGCGGTATTGGCGGGTTGGAAAATGCAACAAAAGGTCCAAGGCCTTGACCTGCCTTGGCGGTTGCGCCTGGGCATTGCCTCTGGGAGCGCCATCGTTGGCATGTTGGGAGTTCGGCGCCAAGCTTATAGCGCTCTGGGCGATCGCGTCAACGTCGCCAAGCGGCTCGAGGAAATCTGCGAGGCGGGAAAGGTTTACATCGACGAACCCACCTTTAGGGCCGTCGAGCCCTTCGTGACGGCAACCCAGGTTCGCAACCTGGGCAGGAAATCAGATCAGGAACATTTGGAGCGCCTGCGGGTGCTGGAGGAAAAGCTCCGGCACGATGGCGAAACCGCGCAATTGCTCTACGAACTGGGCCAAACCAGCTTTAAGGTCCGCGATGCTACCGCCGCCATCGAATACTATGGGCGCGCCCTCACGCTTGATCCGGACTCGACGGAAATCAAGCTCGCCTATGCCGACGCCAATATTAAGCGGGATGATTTCGAAAGGATTCAGCTCAAGGGCAAATCGCAACGCATCGTCGTTTACGTGGTCACAGGGATCAAGGACCGATGGAAGGATCCCAAGGTGATACCTCCGGCGATCGCGGCGAAATACGGCCCGGCGGAGTCCCTCATCGAAGTTCCGGAAGACGCAGTGCTGGCGGTGGAAGCGCTGGATGGCGCCGTGGGCCATTGCCGCGTTGTGGCCCTCCTTTCCTATGCCCTGGCTGACCGACTGGGTTTAAACCCGGCGATGAAGCAGACCATTCTGCGGGCGGGGTATCTCCAGAGTCTCGGCAAGGAGGCGGTGCCTCACCACATTTTGAACGTCCCGAGGAGTTTGACCGATCAGGAGTCCAATCTTATTGAGAAATACGTGACCGAAAGTGCGGCCGCTTGCCGCAGAATGGGTTATGTCAATCCCCAGCTTCTCGAAATCGTGCTCCATCATCATGAGGCGTGGAACGGAGGGGGCTACCCCGATCGGTTAAAGGGAGAGGCGATTCCGCTGGGCGCCCGCATTACCGCTGTGGCTGAGGCCTATAGCGCGCTAACATCCTGGCGCCCCTACCACCATGAGGGGTGGGATTCGACCGTGGCGCTGAGTGAAATTCACAACGCCACGGAAAGAGGGCGATTCGACCCCAAAGTGGTGGAAGCTCTCCATGAGATGTTTCGGTCAACGCCATGAAAGCGCCCGAAAGGCCGCCGAGCGGGCGTCATCATTTGGCCCATGGCGCGAGCCGCGGGTAAATAGGCAGAGGGAATGATTTCTTAAGTCGCGGCAAGGGTGACACTGTCACGACGGACCACGACGGATTCTAATGTCGCACTACCGTGGCTCACGCCGTCCCCTGAGCCGCCTAAACCCACGGCTTTCGCCGTGGCCCACAGGATGTCGCCGCTAACGCGGCTCAGGAGGAGGCCAAAACCGTTGGGTTACCGCTTCTGGGAAGTCCCGGGGACTAACCGGCGGAAGCGCGTTTGGCGCCAGAAACCTGCGCTTCCAGTTCGGCAATGTCGAGCACAATAACCTTCCGGCGTTCCAGGCGGATGATGCCCCGGTCCACAAAGCGCCGCAAATTGCGCGAAACCAGGTCGCGCACGGTTCCGATTTCCGCGCCGATTTCCTGATTGGTCTCCTCCAGAGGAAACTCCATTCCGCGCCGGGTGCGCACGCCCAGCTTCAGCGCCCGGTCCCGCAGGAACCGCGCCAGACGGTGGCTGACCTCTTTGAGCGAAAGCTCTTCCACCAGGCTGGTGAGGTAGCGGAAGCGCCACGCCAGGGAGCGAATGACGGCAAAGGCCACTTCGGAATTCCGCTGGCACAACTCCAGAAACTCGCGCTTGGGCAGGAAGAGCAGAGTGGAATCCTCTGCGGCCAGGGCGGAAGCCGGAAAGGTTCCGCCATCGAAAACGGAGAGTTCGCCCACCGTGGAGCCCGCGCGTTCGATGACCAGCACCTGCTCGCGGCCGTTTTCCGCCATCTTGAAAAGTTTGATGGCTCCCGACTGCACCACAAAAAGCCCTGCGCACGGATCGCCCTCGGCCACCAGGATTTCGTCCTTCAGGACTCGCCGGACTACACAATGGCTGGCGAGGAGCTTCAGTTCCTCCGGCGGCAACACGGCGAAAAACGACACCCGGCGCAGAGCCTCCACGGCATCCAGGGCGGACATCGCCATCATCTTGACCTCGGTGGGCATGGCGCGCGATATGACCTCAATGGTGGGAATAGGATGAGCCCGAATCCACCAGCTTACCAAAACCTCCACCGAAAGGCACGACTTAAGTCATCGCGCCGCGCCCGGCGTCCACGTATGCTCCTGACCACGAGGGCTGACTTCGATCGGCGAAATAGACGGGCCCTCCGGAGGAAGCTTCATGGCGTATATCATCGCTGAACCTTGTATCAATACCAAAGACACCGCCTGCGTGGACGTTTGCCCGGTTGATTGCATCCACCCGCGCAAAGACGAAGGGAACTTCGCTGAATTGGCGCAACTCTACATCGACCCGGTGGAGTGCATTGACTGCGGCGCGTGCGTCCCGGTCTGCCCCGTCTCCGCCATCTTCCCCTTGGATGACCTGCCGGAAAAGTGGGCGAGTTTCACCGAGGTCAACTCGGCGTATTACCAGAAATAAAGCGTGACTCCTTGCGACACGAGGCGCCGAGCGAGAAGTTCGCGCGGCGCCTTTCGCCGGAAATATCACGCAGATCAAGCCCCCTACTCAACCGCCCGCGGAAGCGAGCGGCAGCGTGTCTCGCAGGCGTCCCTCTCAGGTATTGGCGCCCGTCAGGATTGACCCGCCTATTCTGTCCAGTTGCCACCAGGCGGCTCCGGACCGAGGATGTGTAGCGCGGGGCTTCCGCCCGGCACGTGCCGCCCTAAAGGGCGGCGCCACGTTCAAATCTGAACGCCACCCACTTTCAGGTTGACCCGGTAATCTCTACGTCAGTAGAATCAAAGTGGTTGTCTCCGCTGGCGCGGGGAGTGGGTACGGGTCCACAATCTTCTGGTTCAAGGAGGAGCGGGTTTTGACCAAGCGATGGCTGACCTGTCTTCTGGCCGCAGCCTTTCTGCTGGATGGCTGCGCGACGGCAGAAAAGCACCCGACGGCCGTAAAGGCGCCCGCTCCGCCCCCAGCCCCGCAGGCTCTACCCCTCAAGCCCCCCGAACCCGTTCTTCCCCCCGAGGTCGCCTCCCTTAGGGATGCCACCGACCTGCTGGTGAAACATGTGGACGCGCTTTATCAGAGCGGAATAACTGATTTCCGGGCAGGGGACCTGGAAAAGTCCAAGCAGGAGTTTGACCAAGCGCTGGCCACCCTGCTGGAATCGGGCCTGGATATTCAGGGCGATGAGCGGTTAAGTTCCGAGTTCGAGAAAGTTGTGGAGAACGTCTACACGCTCGAGGCCGCGTCGCTGGAGCGAGGCGACGCTCTAAGCCTACACCACTACGAGCCGACCCCCCTGGAATCCTTTTCCGGTTTGACCTTTCCCGTCGATCCCCGCACCAAGCAGCGCGTGCAGGAGGAATTGAAATCGGTCCATTCGGATTTGCCGCTGGTTTCCAACGATTCCGTGGACGGCGTTATCACCTACTTGCAGAGCCACGCGCGCGGCTACATGGACAACGTCCTGCGGCGAGTGGGAATGTACGGGGATATCATCGGCGAGGCCTTGCGCCAGCAGGGTGTGCCGCAGGACCTCATTTTTCTCGCTGCCGGTGAAAGCGCTTTCAATCCCTTTGCCGTTTCCAACAAGCAATGTGTGGGTATTTGGCAGTTCTCACTGGGGACAGGCTCTCTCTACGGCCTGAAGAAAAATTCTTGGGTGGATGAGCGCAAAGACCCGGTTAAATCCTCCGAGGCCGCCGCCCACCACCTGAAAGACCTTTACCGGACTTTTGGTGATTGGTTCCTGGTGATGGCGGCTTACGACAGCGGTCCCATGACCGTGCAGCGCGCCATTGAGAGGACCGGATATGCGGATTACTGGGAACTGCGCAAGCTCCACGCCTTGCCGGCGGAAACCGAGAATTATGTTCCCATTTTCCTGGCCACAGCCCTTATTGCCAAAGACCCCAAGGCTTACGGATTCGACACCCAACCCGATCCACCCCTGGCGATCGACAGGGTCAATGTCGACACCCCCACGGATTTGCGCCTGATCGCCCAGCTTATTGACCACCCCGTCGAGGACCTGGTGAAGCTCAATCCCAGCTTGCAATTCTGGACGACACCCGGCAACGATCCTGGCTTCATTTTGAGTTTGCCCGCGGGAACCAGGGACCTGTACGCGCGGAGCATCGCCTCGATCCCCCCCGACAAGCGGATCTGGTGGCGCGCACATCGAGTGCTGGAAGGCGAAACGCTGGCGGGTATTGCCAAGGAATTTCGCGTTTCCCCCATTGCCCTGGCGCAGGCGAATCAACTTACCGCCAGTTCTTCCTTGGAGCAGGGCGCCCACCTGGTGGTTCCCATGGCGGCGGGCAATGGTTCCTCCCTGCCACGAGGGGGAGGAGCGACCTCGCTTCGGCTCACCTACTACCGCGTGCGCCCGGGCGACACCGTGGATCTCATCGCCGACCGCTATAACGTAACGGCCTACCAGATTCGCCGCTGGAACGGCCTGATGTCGTCGAAACTGGTTACCGGCAGAACCTTGCACCTCTACGTGGAGGCACAAGCCAGCACCGCCACGAGGACTTCCCACACGCGTCCGGCTGCCAAATCCAAGCACCCTTATACCCGCACCACCGCCACGCCAAAGAAGCCCGCGGCGTCCGGTAACCGCCCCACTCCCGCGGCGGCGCTGACCTTTCCGTAGGCCCTGCAACAAAACTCTCGATTGCTCTTGACAGGATGATTCGGCTGGTATAAACCTGCCCCCACGGCTATTTTTGTGGCTGGATGGGGAGCTATAATTTAATCTAGCGAATGGATCGAAATGAACACATGACGAGAGGAGGAGGGTTGCATGGCCTTCGATGATGAAAATGAACATGGGGATGAGTTGGAAGATTTTGGGGAAGAACTCTCCTCCGATTACAAAGAAGAAACGGAAGAGGGTTTAGGAGAAGAGGGCGAGGAGATTGAGGAAGAAGTCTCCTACGAAGTGGAGGAAACCGTGACCTCGGTTTCGGAGCCTGCGCCCGCCGAGGCAGGTCTTAAGACTGCGCCCGCCGCCTCCAGGAAAGCCCCGGCAAAGAAGAAGGCGGCCAAAAAAGCCAAGCCTCCGGCGAAAAAACCGCTGAAGAAAGCGGTTGAAATCAAGAAGCCGGCGGCGAAAGCTACGAAACCTGTGGCGAAAGCTACGAAACCTGCGGCGAAAGCCAAGAAGCCCCCGGCGAAAGTTAAGAAGGCCGCAAAGAAGCCAGGACGGCGGCGCTAGGCGGAAAGCCTCGCCCAAGGCCTCGGGCGAGGCTTTCCGCGTCTGCCCCTTGTGCCGTTCCAACTTCCGGGTCCCATACGTGCTCTGCTTTGGCGGAGCAACTGCCAGGTGATTCCTGTTTCCCGGCTCGAAGTGTGAAGCCCCAGTCGTTGCGACGGTACGAACTGGTCAATGGTGGTGGAGGGTTTCACCCGAGGGGAGTCGTGTGTGCGAAGGATTTGTGCGTCTGGGGACATGTCGCCCACCCAACCCACTCGTTTCTGCAATAATGCCAAAGGGTCGCGGCAGGATTGGCCGGCGGCGAGCCCCGCAGGCGGTGCAGCGACACTCCGGGTTCGTGCCTTGGAGTTTGTCCGCCGGATGCGCGGCGCCTCGCAGCCTTGGCTGGTCCGGTGCGAAGACGGCGACAACTACGTCGTAAAATTTCAGAATAACCCCCAGCACGCGCGGGTGCTCGCCAACGAGATGCTGGCCTCGCGCTTAGCGCAATGGGTGCATCTGCCCGTCGCCGCCGCGGCGTTTGTCGAAGTCTCTGGCGCGCTGATTGGTAGTAATCCCCACCTGGCGTTTGACCTCGGCGAGCGCCGCGAACCGATCAGTCCGGGTCTGCAATTCGGCTCGCGCTTTCCGGGCCCCCCCAGCCAAACCCTGGTAGCGGATTTCCTTCCCGATCGACTTCTGCGGCGAGTTAAGGACTTAAGCGCAGTCTTCCTGGGGGCCTTCGTTTTTGATAAGTGGACGTGTAACTGCGACGGCCGTCAGGTGATCTTCCATCGCCCTGCAGACGACGAGGGATCCTCGTACTCGGTGGCGATGATCGACCAGGGCTTTTGCTTCAACGACGGGGACTGGACCTTCCCCGACAGTCCCATTCGCGGCATCTACCCTCGCCGCCTGGTCTACGAAAATGTCCGGGGAGTCGAATCCTTTGAGCCCGTTCTATCCCGCATCGAAAACGTTACGTCCGGTGAGCTGGAGGAGTGCACCCAGGGAATCCCCACGCAATGGTGTGAACCGGATCCCGGCCAACTGGCGCGGCTGATGGAGGCGCTGTATGCGCGGCGGCGCTCACTGCGCCAGGCCATTATTGACGCCAAGAATTCCTCACTCCATCCGTTTCCCAATTGGGTGTGAGGAGGGAGGAGTCGGGAGCCAGGAGTCGGTAGACAGGAGCCAGGACGGGGGTCGCTTTTCTCCTGACTTCTGACTTCTGGCTCCTTCCAGAACTGCCATGGCGGATGAAGGCAGCTTGAAAGCCTGCTCGTATTACCTGGTGCGTTACGTCCCCCACGCCGAGCGGGAGGAGTTTCTCAACATCGGGGTCCTCCTGCACAGCCCCGAGGAGCAATTCCTGGATTGCCTCATCACTCGCGACCTGCGCCGCATCAAGCGCTTCCACCGGCAAGCCGACCTGGAATTTCTGCGCGCTTTGCAAAGCTATTTCGAACAGCAAATCCAGCGGCACGAAGACCACCTGCAAGGCTTCCTCGAGGGGATGGAGCAATCTTTTTCCCACGTCATTCAACTTGCACCGGCTCGTCCGGTGCTGGCCACCGAACCCCAGGCGCAATTGCAGCAACTGTTCGAAAGGTTGGTGGACAAACGCCAGGCGGATTTTCCCGCGGCCGGCACCCGCATGCGCATCAAGCAGCGCCTGGTCGAGGCGCTTCGGCTCGCCCAGGTGTTCGCCAGCAAACGCTTCGAGAAGCACATTCCCGCCGAACCCTTGACGCACCCCGGCGACCCTTTTCATTTCGACTTTGGTTACCGGCCGCCGTTGACCGCCGGAAAACCCAACGGTCACTTGAAACTCGTTCACGCCCTCTCCCTGCGCCGCGATCACGAACTCGCCAGCGTCCTTTCGCTGACCATGGGCTATGTTCGCGTTAACCAGCCGGCTGAACTTACGGCTGTCGTCGAAGGGTTGCCAGCCCGGGGAGATAAGACCGCAGGCCATTCCTATCGGATCTTGAGGGATGCGGGGATCGCCTTGCGGCCTCTCGCCGAAGTGGATGCGTTTGCCGCGTCCATCCGCGAAGAACTGGGGCCGAACGCTCCCGCAATAAACTTATAAACGCGATAGAGAATTGCGTTCAGCGACGGTCAAGTATATGCTACCGGTTGGACGGGACCTCGATACAGACAAATCCGATTCACTGCACTTGTCTTGCCTGGAACTTACCGAGGAGCATTCGCATCTAACATAACGAAGCCAAATAAAAACTGAAGAGGTGGGAACCATGACAGAAACACCAGACGCCCCGAGCCCGGCCAAAATCGCCGACCTTCCCCTCAACCAACTGTTCCACCAGGCCCGCACGCATTCCGCCTGGCTTCCCCGGCGCGTTCCGGTCGAAACCCTACGCGAAGTTTATGAGCTAGCGCGCTGGGGACCGACCAGCGCGAATTCCAGTCCTGCGCGGTTCGTATTTCTCGAAAGCGAAGCTGCCAAGGCGCGCCTTCTGCCCGCTCTTGCTCCCCTTAATGTGGAGAAAACCAAAGCGGCGCCCGTCACGGTTATTGTCGCTTGGGACACCGAATTTTATGAGAATCTTCCCCGGCTATTTCCTCACGCCGACATGCGCTCCTATTTCGTGGGGAATCAGGGATTGATCGATGAAACGGCCTTCCGCAACAGTTCGCTTCAAGGAGGCTATTTCATACTCGCCGCTCGAGCCGTGGGACTTGATTGTGGCCCCATGTCCGGCTTCGATCCGGCGAAAGTGAACGCGGAGTTCTTCCCCGACGGCAAATGGAAAGCCAACTTCCTCTGCAATCTCGGCTATGGGGATGGAAGCAAGCTCTACCCCCGCAGCCCGCGTCTTGAATTTAACGAGGCGTGCCAGGTGCTGTGATAAGTCCGGCAGTGATGTAGCAAGCGGGGGCCAGGGAGTCTCTGCTGCGACGCTTGATATCCGTGGACTTTCCGGGACAGAACGACTGTCCTAGCCCGCATTTCTCCTCACGATTTTGGAAGGGCGGGGCTCCACAGGCTGCGGAAAAACCCTCGCGTGCTGTCATCCCGAGCCCGTGCGCTGTAATTCTGAGCGCAGCGAAGAATCTGGCTCTGAGTATTTTCAAGGCAATGCGAGATTCTTCGTCGCCTGCGGCTCCTCAGAATGACAGTACGGATAAATTTATCCGCAGTCCGTGAAGCCCCGCCCTTCCGAAGCCCCCAGGAGCGTTTCAGCCTGGTGAGAAATCCGGGCTAGGCGTCAGCAGAAGCCAATCAGCCAAACATCCACTTCTGGGCGACTCATGACGAGACGGGCACGCTGAGGCTCTCACGGGGGGATTCCTGAAGGTCGGGATCGTAGTTCAGGATGGGGCGAAGCCAGCGCTCGACGGCGCGCAGGTCCATGCCTTTGCGGCGATGGTAATCGTCCACCTGATCGCGGTCGATCTTCCCCACGGCGAAATACTTTGCTTCCGGGTGGGAGAAATAGAACCCGCAAACGGAGGCGGCCGGCAACATGGCAAAGTTTTCCGTCAGATAAATGCCGGCATTCTTCTCCACCTGCAAGAGGTCGAAGAGGTCGCGCTTTTCGGAGTGGTCGGGACAGGCAGGGTAGCCGGGCGCCGGACGGATGCCGCGGTAGCGCTCATGGATCAAATCATCGGGTGTGAGGTTTTCGTCCTGGCCATAACCCCAAAACTCCCGTGCGCGCTTGTGCATCAATTCCGCCAGCGCTTCCGCCAGGCGGTCGGCAAGTGCCTTCGTCATGATGGAATTGTAGTCGTCGTTGTCTTCCTGGAAACGTGCCAGCAGCGGTTCAATGTCAGCACCAGCGGTCACGGCGAACGCGCCCAGATAATCTTCCCGGCCCGTTTGCTTGGGCGCAATCAGGTCTGCGAGCGCCCAATTGTAATGCCCGCGAGCCTTTTCCATCTGCTGCCGCAAGGTGTGGAAAACGGTCAGCACGCAGGAGCGGGAGGCGTCGGCATACACCTCGATGTCGTCGCCCACGGTGTTGGCAGGGAAGAAGCCCATGACCGCGTTGGCGGTGAGGAGCTTTTCCGCCACGATGCGGCGAAGCAGCTTTTGCGCGTCTTCCAGGAGCTCGCGCGCCTTGCTGCCCACCGTCGCGTCGTTCAAAATTTTCGGATACGTGCCACGCAACTCCCAGGTTTGAAAGAAGGGCGTCCAATCGATGTACGGGACAATCTCCCCCAGCGGCGCCGCAGGAAACGCACGCACCCCCGTGAAGGCGGGGCGACCGGGGCGGGCTTCGCTCCAATCGAGGGGCGGCTTACGCCGGCGGGCTTCCTCCAGGCTCAGCAGCTTTTGCGACGCGGGCTTATGCGAGGCGCGGAGCTTCTCCTGGTCGCGCAGGTTTTCTTTCTGGAATGCCGGCCGCGTTTCCGGGTTCTTGAGTTTGCTTACCACGCCGACGGCGCGGGAAGCGTCCAGGACGTGTACGACGGGTTGGCGGAAGTGGGGAGCGATCTTCACCGCCGTGTGTACGCGGCTGGTGGTGGCCCCGCCAATGAGCAGCGGGATGGTAAACCCCTCGCGTTCCATTTCCTTGGCCACATGGACCATTTCATCGAGCGAAGGCGTGATGAGCCCGCTCAAGCCGATCATGTCGGCGTCCCTCTCCCGCGCGGTTTGCAGGATCTTCTCACACGGAACCATCACTCCCAGGTCGATAATCTCATAGTTGTTACAGCCCAGGACCACGCCCACGATGTTCTTGCCGATATCGTGCACGTCACCTTTCACGGTGGCCATCACGATTCGGCCTTCAGTGCGAGCTTTGCCGTCCGCTTCCTTCTCCGCTTCCATGAAGGGAAGCAAATAGGCGACGGCTTTCTTCATCACGCGCGCGCTCTTGACCACCTGGGGCAGGAACATTTTTCCGGATCCGAACAGGTCCCCCACCACGCTCATCCCGTCCATCAGCGGGCCTTCGATCACGTTCAGAGGCCTGCCGAGCTTCTGCCGGGCCTCCTCGGTGTCACCCTCGATATAGTCGGCCACCCCTTTTACCAGGGCGTGTTTCAGGCGTTCCTCCACCGTCCCCTGGCGCCAAGCGTCCTCCTGAACTTCCACCCGCCCGCGCTGCTTGACCGATTCCGAGAAGGCCAGCAGCCGTTCCGTGGCGTCGGCGCGGCGATTCAGCAGCACGTCTTCCACCAGTTCCATCAGGTCGCGGGGCAATTCCTCGTAAACAGCGAGCTGCCCGGCATTCACAATTCCCATATCCATGCCTGCCCGGATCGCGTGATACAAAAACACCGAGTGCATGGCCTCACGGATGGCGTTGTTGCCTCGAAACGAAAAGGAAATATTGCTGATGCCGCCGCTCACTTTGCAATGGGGAAGCGTGGCCTTGATCTGGCGCGTGGCTTCGATGTAGCTCACCGCATAGTTCCGGTGCTCTTCGATTCCTGTCGCCACGGTGAGGACGTTGGGGTCAAAGATGATGTCGCACGGATCCACGCCCACTTCTTCGGTGAGGATGCGGTAAGTCCGCGTGCAGATCTCCACCCTGCGGTCCGTCGAGTCCGCCTGCCCAGTCTCGTCAAAGGCCATCACCACCATGCCGGCGCCGTAACGCTTGATCAAGCGGGCGCGCTGCCGGAAAACCTCTTCGCCCTCCTTGAGGCTGATGGAATTGACGATGCCCTTGCCCTGGATACACTTCAGCCCCGCCTCAATGACGCTCCACTTGGAACTGTCGATCATGATGGGGACGCGCGCGATGTCCGGTTCCGAAGCAATGTGATTCAAGAAGGTGGTCATCGACTGCTCGGAATCGAGCATGGCTTCGTCCATGTTGATGTCGATGATCTGCGCGCCGCCCTCCACCTGCTGCTTGGCAATCGTCAAGCCCTCCTCGATTTGGCCACCTAAGATCAGCTTGGCAAATTTGGGCGAACCGGTAACGTTGGTGCGCTCGCCAATATTGACGAAATTGGTTTCCGGGCGAATCACCAGCGGTTCCAGGCCGCTGAAGCGGGAGTAGCGTTCGATCTTCGGAGGCACGCGCGGCGGGAAATCGCAGACCGCCTCACGGATGGCGCGAATATGATCGGGCGTAGACCCGCAGCACCCCCCGACGATATTCACCCAGCCGTTCGAGGCAAACTCGCGCAAATCCGCCGACATGATTTCCGGAGTTTCGTCGAACCCACCGAAGGAATTGGGCAGTCCGGCGTTGGGATAGCAGCTTGTGAAAATCGGCGCGAGCCCGGAAAGCTCCTCGATGTGCGCGCGCATTTGCTTCGCGCCCAGGGCGCAGTTGATGCCCACGCTCAGCAGCGGCGCGTGAGATACGGATATCCAGAACGCTTCAATGGTTTGGCCGGAGAGCGTCCGGCCGCTCAGGTCAATGACGGTCACGGAAGCCATCAGGGGCAAGTGTTTTCCCGTGTCTTCGAAATACTGGTCGGCGGCGAAGAGCGCGGCTTTGCCGTTGAGTGTGTCAAAAATGGTTTCTGCCAGCAGCAGGTCAACGCCGCCGTCCACCAGGCCGCGGATTTGCTCATAGTAGGCGTCCCGCAATTGGTCGAAGGTCACGGCACGCGAGGCGGGGCTGGCGATATCCTGCGACGCCGAGGCCGTCCGGCTGGTGGGGCCGAGGGATCCCGCCACCCAGCATGGGCGCGTGGGATGGTCGCTCCTGAACCTGTCGGCTGCGCGGCGCGCCACTTGGGCTCCGGCGCGGTTGAGGTCGTAGATGAAGCCTTCCAGCTTGTAATCTGCCATCGAAATGGCGGTGGAGTTGAAGGTATTGGTCTCAATGATGTCCGCGCCGGCATCGAGGTATTGCCGATGGATGTCCTCAATGATCTGGGGCTGAGTGATATTCAGGACATCATTGCACTGGCGCAAGTCACGTCCATGACGCGCGAATTCCTTGCCCCGATAATCGGCTTCCTCCAGCTTATGGGCCTGAATCATCGTGCCCATGGCGCCGTCGATAATCACGATGCGGCGCTTCAGCGTCTCCACGAGCGAGTTTTGGGTGGGACTGACATCATTCATTCGGAAGAAATGCTCCTATTGTTTTTGTCTGCTGGGCCCGGCAAGCGCCCCCGTACTTTGACGGGGCTGGTTTGAGGTTAGGTCCACCGCGCTCCGTTTCAGCTCTCTTTACAGGATACCATGCATTCACGGTTTGGTGGGACGGCGTGCGGGCTTAGGGACGAGTCGTGTACACGCGAATGATCTCCTCTCCCGCTCGCTGATCCCCGCCTCCCGATCCGCCAAATTGGGGAAAAAAGCCGACCTACCTATACCCATTGTCCCGAAAAATCAACCACTTGGCAGCCGTATACAAAAATTTCACATCTAACGGATTGACAAACCAAGGTCAATGCGAATAGTGTACGGCCTTCCTATGAAGATACTCGTACTCGGGTCTGGTGGTCGGGAACACGCTCTGGCATGGAAGCTGCATGAAAGCCAGCAGATGGAGGAGTTGTATTGTGCCCCCGGAAATGCCGGCATCGCGCAGGAAGCGGAATGCCTTCCCGTAGACCTTTCGCAAACCAAGGCCATCGTGGGATTGGCGAAGCAATTGCGCCCGGACCTTACGGTTGTTGGGCCGGAAGCGCCGCTGGTAGCAGGCGTCGTCGATGAGTTCGAGAAGGAGGGGTTGGCCATCATCGGCCCCAGCAAGGCGGCTTCCCGCCTGGAGGGCAGTAAGATCTTTGCCAAGGAATTCATGCGGCGGAATGGAATTCCCACCCCGCGGTTCGAGGCGGTTGAAAGTTTTGAAGAGGCCATTAAAGCCCTGGCCCGATTCCCGCTTCCGGTGGTTGTGAAGGCGGACGGATTGGCAGCGGGGAAGGGAGTGGTGGTTGCCCATGACCACGTGGCGGCGGAACACGCCGTGGAAGACTTCATGCTCCGTAAGACCTTGGAAAGTGCGGGCGACCGGGTGGTGATCGAGGAGTGTTTGACGGGTGAAGAAACGTCCTTCATCGTTCTCACCGATGGGCGCGGTATTCTTCCCCTGGTGCCGACCCAGGATCACAAGGCGTTGCTGGATGGGGACCAGGGCCCTAACACCGGCGGCATGGGCGCATTCAGCGATGACTCCATTCTTAGCGAATCACTGCACGACGAAATTCTTCGTTCCATCGTCGCTCCCACGCTGGCGGGCATGGAAATGGAAGGGTCTCCCTACCGCGGCTTTTTGTATTTCGGGCTGATGATGACCATCTCCGGCCCCATGCTGCTGGAATACAACGTCCGCCTGGGCGACCCCGAAACCCAGCCCATCATGATGCGGCTGCGCTCTGACCTCGCGGGCCTCTTGATGGCGTCGCGCCAGGGCCAACTGGCAACGGCGGATGTCCATTGGAGTCCTAATCCGGCGGTATGTGTAGTGCTCACGTCCAAGGGCTATCCCGGGAAGCCGGAGGTTGACAAGAAGATTACCGGCTATGAAGCGGTGGAAGCCTTGGGAGGCGTCAAGATTTTCCATGCCGGAACGCGCATAGAGGAGCATCAATTGCTTACTACCGGAGGGCGCGTCATGGGAGTGACCGCCGCAGCCGAGGATTTGCCCTCTGCCATCCAGCGCGCCTACGCGGGGGTTAGCAAGATTCAGTTTGAAGGGATGCACTACCGGAAAGACATTGCGGCGAAGGCGTTGCGGCGGGTCCCGAAGACCCCGGCGCCCAAACGCGCGCGCCCCGCCAAGGGAGAGCGCCCGTCTTCGCGCAAATAGCGCCCCTTTCATAAGGGGTTCGTCCCATTCCAAATGGTAAGGGAGGAAAGAGGAAATGGTCGAGAAGCCTTTGGTCGGCATCGTTATGGGCAGCGACACGGACCTGCCCGTCATGGCCGAGACTGCCGGAACCTTGAAGAAGTTCCAAATCCCGTTCGAGATTGAAATTACTTCCGCCCATCGGTCGCCCCTGCGCACCTCCGAGTATGCGCGCACGGCGGTTCAGCGGGGCTTGAAAGCGATCATCGTGGGTGCCGGAGGGGCGTCGCACCTGGCCGGAGTCATCGCGTCGGAAACTATCCTGCCGGTGATTGGCGTCCCCATGGCTACGACAACGCTGGGCGGTCTCGATGCGTTGTTGTCCACGGTTCAGATGCCGGGCGGCGTGCCGGTTGCCTGCACGGCGATCGGGAAGCCGGGCGCCATTAACGCCGCCATCTTCGCCGCCCAAATCATCGCCACCTCTGACCCCGCCATCGCGCAAAAACTCATTGACTACAAAGAACAATTGGCGCGAACAGTGGCCGAGAAATCGGAGAAGCTCAAGCGCGAGTTCCAAGTGCAGTGACGACGGCAGTAACGAGTGACAAGTGACCGGTGACGAGCAAAAGCCAGCCAAGCCACTTAACCTTAGCTTGTCACTCGGCACTTGTCACTCTTCACTCGTCACTGAACTAGGGAGTCTTCGTGTTCATAGGGCACTTCGGAGTCGCACTTGCGGCCAAAAAGGTTGCGCCGCGCACCTCCCTGGGAACCTTGGTAATGGCAGCTCAGTTTGTGGATCTGCTCTGGCCGCTTTTTCTTCTCTTGGGCGTTGAGAGGGTGATCATTGCACCGGGCACGACGGCGGTCACTCCTTTGGATTTTATCTCCTACCCTTTATCCCACAGCCTGCTCGCCGATCTCGGCTGGGCTTGCCTTTTCGCGGGGATTTACAAAATAGTTAAACACGATTCGCGGGGAGCGGTCTGCCTATGGTTCGTCCTGAGCAGCCACTGGCTGCTGGACGCGGTCAGCCACCGGCCCGACCTCCCGCTTTACCCCGGCGGTTCAACCTACGTCGGCCTTGGTCTTTGGAACTCACGTGTATGGACGATCCTCGTGGAAAGTGCGATCTTTGCCTTCGGGGCGATGATTTATGCCAAAGCTACTCGTCCTCGCGACCGCATCGGTTCCTATTCCTTCCGCGCATTTATTACCTTGTTGGTCGTGTTTTACCTCATCAACATTTTCGGCCCACCCCCGCCCAGCGAGAAGGCCATCGCCTACGCGGCTCTCGGGATGTGGTTGTTCGTCTTCTGGGCCTACTGGCTGGACCGCCACCGGCTGGTGAATTCCCCACGTGCCGTCCCTATTGCCATGGACTCTCTTGCCGAGCATACTCCTGCTCCTTGAGGCGGTTGTCTGGAACGGTTAATCCATCTGGCAGTAGACCTGAGGTTCTGGAAGATTTACCATTGCGTGGTAAGATTTGGCGAAAGACGCAAAATAAATCGCGAGGAGGAGCTGATAAGAAATGTCCAAACGTCTAGGGTATGCAATCCTTACCATGGTGTTGTTACTGCCGTTGGTGATGGTCGTGCGGGAGCAATCGCTGTCCGCTCCCCATCCTCAAGAAATTAGAAAGGCCTTCCATTGGCCGAATGGGAAACGGGTGGCGGTAAGCCTGTCATTCGATGATGCGCGCACCAGCCAAGTCGATCGGGGGCTGGACGTGTTGAACCCTACTGGCGTAAAGGTCACCTTCTTCGTTAATCCCGAAGGCGTGAAGAAGCGTCTGGAGGGATGGAAGCGTGCGGTGGCCAGCGGACATGAGATCGGGAACCACAGCGTAAGTCATCCTTGCACAGGCAATTTCCCCTGGTCCTCCCAGAACGCGCTGGAGAACTATACCCTGGAGCAGATGTCTCAGCAGCTCGATGAGGCGAACACCGAGATTCAGAGCCTTCTCGGCGTACGCATGGTGACCTTCGCCTATCCCTGTGGCCAGAAGTTCGTCGGCAGGGGGCGACAATTGAAAAGCTATGTGCCTCTTATCGCTGAAAAGTTTTTGGTGGGGCGCGGCTTCCTTGACGAATATTACAATGACCCGGCTTTTTGTGATTTCGCGCAAGCAAGTGGGACAGTCTCCGACGATTCGGATTACGTCCAACTGGTGAAGTTGATTTCTAAAGCCGCCGAGCAGGGCGGGTGGATCATTTTTGCGGGGCACGAAATCGGCGAAAAGGGCTTCCAGGTCACGGACGCAACGGCCCTCGCGGCGCTCTGCAAATATATGCAGGACCCTGCCAACGGGATCTGGGTTGACACCGTCGAAAAAATTGGCAGGTACATCCAGCAGCAGCGCCCTGGCCGGGGTGAATGAAACGGTCTTTGACCGGCGGATCGAAAGGGATCCGATTCCAAATAACGGCACTACCCGCTCGCAGAGCCTCTTGACTCCTAAAGTGCGAATCGTTATCTTCTCAGGCAACAAGCTTGGGGATAGCCCTCTGAAGGTGAGCAAGAGGACCCCGAAAGCGGCAGCACAATGTTCAAACCATTATCGGCAGTAGACTGCATTGGCCCGGCATTTACCCGGACAAAGAGACAGCTTTTCACTCCATTTCGATTAGGGCGCTGGGCGCGCTTGGCCCTCGTATGCTTGATAACCGGTGATTTCGCCGGTGGGGGCGGCGGCTATTCGGGAAACTTCAATTTCCCCCATTCACGTCCAAGAGATGGCAACGCCGTGCTCGCCAACCCCGGTATTGATTGGAGCAAGCTTCTCCCTTGGCTGCCCTGGATTCTTGCCGGTGTTGCCCTAGTGCTCTTACTGATCTTCCTTTGGATCTATGTCGCCTCGGTGTATCGCTTCGTGCTCTTTGATTCTGTTCTCTATGATCGGTGCGAATTGAAGGGGAGTTGGGGGCGGTGGGAGCCCCGCGGCCGCAGGTATTTCTTTTGGTCTCTCGCCCTCTTTGCTGTGTTTTTGGTCGGGTACGCCCTGCTCGTCGGGGCGCCACTGCTTATCGCCTGGCGCGCCGGGTTGTTCCACCATCCGGGCCAGCACCTTGTGCCGCTGATTCTGGGCGGCGCCGCGCTCCTCTTCATCCTAATCGCGTTTTTCCTGCTGGGAGCGATCGTCGGCCTCTTCACCAAGGATTTCTGTGTGCCGATAATGGCGATGGAAAATGTGGGCGTGCTTGACGCCTGGCGCCGTTTGCTTCCCCTGCTGGCAGCGGAGAAAATGGCGTTCACCGGTTATGTGCTGATGAAAATTGTTTTGGCCATTGGGTGTGCCATCATGGTGGGCATCGCCACATTACTATACACAGCGTCTTAAGTAATACAGCATAATCTCCGTAACACGGGGTTTGGTTTCTTCCACACCTGCATCTGCTGGCTCACGGCTGCCGTCAGGTTTTCGAGCTTGGGAAAGTACTGG
>JBEKQO010000062.1:0-30616 GCA_049519635.1 Terriglobia bacterium
GGGGCGAACGCAGCACGCAGTACTTGTTCTTGAGAGTGGGTAAGGGAATCGGTCCCGCCACTTGCGCTCCCGTTCGCTTTGCCGTCGAGACAATCTCCGCTGCCGACTGGTCAAGAATCCTGTGATCGTACGCCTTGAGGCGAATTCTAATTTTCTGATGCAGCATCGTAATTTCAACCCTCAGTTTTCAGCCATCAGCAACGCCGTCTCCTGACGGCTGAACACTGACCGCTGACCAGTCTAACTACTTAATAATTTCCGCCACGGTTCCGGCGCCGACAGTGTGGCCGCCTTCGCGGATGGCGAAGCGCAATCCTTTTTCCATGGCGATCGGCGTGATCAGCTCAATCTCCAGCGTCACGTTATCTCCCGGCATTACCATTTCCGTCCCTGCCGGAAGCGTCGCCACTCCCGTCACGTCCGTCGTGCGGAAGTAAAACTGCGGACGATATCCGTTGAAAAACGGCGTGTGCCGGCCACCCTCTTCCTTCGTCAGAACGTAGGCCGAGGCCGTGAACTTTGTGTGCGGCGTGATCGATCCCGGCTTCGCCAGCACCATGCCGCGCTCCACATCGTCCTTTTCCGTTCCCCGCAGCAGCAGTCCGACGTTGTCTCCCGCCTGCCCTTCGTCCAACAACTTCTTGAACATTTCCACGCCCGTCACCACCCGCTTGAACGGCTCCGGCCGCAGTCCCACAATCTCGATTTCTTCCTGGATCTTCACCTTGCCGCGCTCCACCCGCCCCGTCACCACCGTGCCCCGCCCTGAGATCGAGAAGATGTCTTCCACCGGCATCAGGAAGGGCCGGTCGATCTGCCGTTCCGGCATCGGAATGTAGCTGTCCACCGCGTCCATCAGCTTGCGGATGGAATCTTCCCACTTCGCATCGCCTTCCAACGCCTTCAGCGCCGACCCGCGCACGATGGGAATCGCATCGCCCGGGAACTGATACTTGTTCAGCAGGTCGCGAACTTCAACTTCCACCAGTTCCAGCAACTCCTCGTCATCCACCGCATCGCACTTGTTCAGGTAGACCACGATGTAAGGAACGTTCACCTGACGCGCCAACAGCACGTGCTCACGCGTCTGCGGCATCGGTCCGTCCGTCGCCGCCACCACCAGGATCGCTCCATCCATCTGCGCCGCGCCCGTGATCATGTTCTTGATGTAATCGGCGTGCCCGGGGCAATCCACGTGCGCATAGTGACGATTCTTCGTCTCGTATTCCACGTGCGCAATCGCGATCGTGATTCCACGCGCTTTCTCTTCCGGCGCATTGTCAATCGAATCAAACGCCCGGAACTTCACCTTGGGATTGTCTTTCGCCAGCACCTTGGTGATCGCCGCCGTCAATGTCGTCTTGCCGTGATCGATGTGCCCGATCGTCCCTATGTTCATGTGGGGCTTCGAACGATCAAATTTTTCCTTGGCCATGGGTTTTGCGCCTCGTCCGTGTAATAAATTTTTTAAGCCTAGTCCAATTCTCGCAAATCAGGAGAATCGGATCACAGCGACCTTCCACCAGGGAGATTACAATCGCTTCACGCATCTCCCAGGGAGCCATCTACTGCCCGCCAGCGAAGCAATTTTCGCCGCGCCTCAAAACTCTGGAGCCGATGAGCGGAATTGAACCGCTGACCCCGTCCTTACCAAGGACGTGCTCTACCAACTGAGCTACATCGGCGCCGTAAGGTCAGTGGCAAGCGGGCAGTGGTCAGTCCATTCATACGTACCCACATGCGCACATCAATCGGCCCTTACTAGCCACTCGTCACTTACCACTAGCCACTGCTTTCATGGAGCGGGAGACGGGAATCGAACCCGCGACCAACAGCTTGGAAGGCTGTGACTCTACCACTGAGTTACTCCCGCCTGCTTAAGAACAGTGGTTAGTTGCTAGTGGCTAGTGGCTAGCCAAAACCGCAATGCCCAGCATGCGTCTGCCGCTTACCACTATCCACTAACCACTGATTTTCTGGTGGACAGGGGAGGGTTCGAACCTCCGTAGACCACAGGGGTCGGCAGATTTACAGTCTGCTGCTTTTGACCACTCAGCCACCTGTCCGCTCTGTTTCATCCTTCCAAGCATCCTGGCAAGCGCGGGCGCAGTCTTGCGCTTTGCCCCGTGAGCCGTTTTCATTTGAGCCAAGTGGGTCCAGAATGCGGTTGGGCGCGGACACCGACGCTGCCCGCGCATTTCTGAGTAATCCAGATTTGGTAAACCCGCTCCCGACTCTACCGACCGGCGACCGCTTGCCAGATTTCTTGCAACTGACCTCACTCAAACTGGAGCTGGCGAAGGGATTCGAACCCCCGACCCTCTGATTACAAATCAGATGCTCTACCGGCTGAGCTACGCCAGCCGCTGCAAACTTATTATTATACTAGACCCGCCTATATCCATCTTCCCTTTCACCCCTAAAACGCTTTATCCGATTGTAGTTACGGGAATCTGCACGCAGGTTCATGGGCTTTGGATCGGGGCCAACTGCGGTACGGCGTTCGACACGTTAACAATCCGGCCGCGCCGGCTTTCACGGACATTCTGAAGATCAAGACGATGTGTGCAGCTCTCCGGTTACTCGTGCAAGTATTTCATCGGGTTTACGGGGGTATCGTTGACAATTACTTCGTAGTGCAGATGCGGACCCGTCGTCTTGCCGGTCATTCCCACGGCGCCGATAACTTGCCCGCGTTTAACTTCCTGGCCCACGACGATAAAAATCTTGCTGAGATGCCCGTACTTTGTCGCCATCCCAAATCCGTGATCCACCACAATTTCGTTACCGTAGCCGGAATCGAATCCCGCTTGCAGGACGATGCCGTCGCCTGCGCACTCAACTCGGGTGCCGTACGGGGTGCGAATATCCACTCCGGAATGGAAGACGCCTTCTCCACTGAAAGGGTCCAAGCGCTGGCCAAAACCCGCCGAGACCTGCCCCCGCACCGGCCAGATTGAGGGCACGGGTTCACGCCCAACATCTGCGCTGGGAACAAGTCCCAACGCGGGCGCTTGACGGGAAGGAACGAGGGAGGAATTCCGGATCAAATTGAAGGCGTAAAGCGAAGCCCGGTAGCTGGATTCGAGGGTGGAATTGGTCTGGGTCGCGAGCGCCAGCGCCGCCTCGGGAAAACGCGGGCGGCGGGCTTCACCGAAGCCGTACGTCAACGCGACTTCCGAGGCCAATGATTGTAAGGAGTCCAACTTTGCGTTGGTTGTGGTTACGGCGGTTTCCAGGCTTCGGTTCTGTGTCTTCAGGGCTTCGCGCTCGGTCCGAAGATTATTGTAATTCGAGACTTTCAGCAACATCCGGGCATAACTGTTGGCCAGTGCGGCGATGGTCATTATTCCCACCACACTGAACGCCAGGACCATATGGACTATGTAAAATGGCAGTCGGATCTTATGGAGATTCCCGTGCGCACCCGGGAAGATTAGAAAGGTATAGAACTTCTTTTCCATTGATGAGGTCACCCAAAACGAATTTAATCGACGCTAATTGCCCCCCACGTGACTGATCAGCAGAGGGCGAGAAATAAGTCGTACAAGAACCAACCAGAAGAGCGGGGTGCATCGTATTGAATCTCGCAGCGATTGTCAAGGAAATATGACAAGCGGCCGGCGCGGTGGACTAATAGTCGCGGACTGGCCCAGAGCGTCGTATTTGGCGTCTGTACCGGCCCAGCCCCCGCGTCCTCAGGCCAGAGTTACGATACAAAATCGCTGTGGGGCTTCCAGCGGGGAGGTGAGGATTTTCGTGGAGCCGTCCGCTTCCACATCCGCCGCAACGTAATAATCCAGCCAAGGCCCCGTGGTTTCCCGCCATTGAAGCTCGCCCGTGTAGGTCCGCCTTTGGACCAATTTCATGGGCGAAGGGCTCCAGGCTGGCGTTTCCTGCGAGCGTATGAACAGGGTCGCGCGCAACACCTTGGCCGGTCCGGGAACCACTGCGGTGATTCGAACGGACTCCCCCTTGCGGAGCACCGTCGGCCGCGTGGGCAAAAACGCCCGCGGCGCGGCTTTGCCGTTGGGCGCGCGCGATTCGGCAAACGATCGTTCCACATCCGGTGGCAGTTCTCCCAGAAACTCTTTCATCGAGGCCCGCAGGCGATCGAGCGCCAAGCGCTCATACTTGTTGTGCATCGACGCCAGTTGCCCTTGATCGATGCGCGTGCTCACAATTTCCTGATAATCCAGAAAGACTTCCCTGACCTTGGGCGCCAACTGTAACCAAAGGGGAACACCCTCCGCCCGGATGAGCTGGCGCGCCTCAGCAACCTTGTTTTGCTTCTTCAATTCACTCGCCTGTTGCAACTTCAAGTGCAGGTTATGGGCCAACGACCATGACTGGGAATAGGGCGTCAGGAATTCCACAAAGCCTGTCAGGTAATTCAGCCTCTCGTGTTCCGCCGGGCTGGAAGCGGCGTCCGCGAGCGCGCGAAGCTGCCGCGCTACTTCCGCTTGTGATTTCTTTACGCTTTCCGAGGGCTCGTAATCGTTCCAAAACTGGAACCCTTCGTCATAATCGCCGGAGTATTCATGGATTTCGCTGTGACCGTCTTTGACTTGCCCCGTCCATGAGCAGAGGATCAGCCGGTCGCGGTCGGTGTCCTCGAGGATTTTGGCCAGCGCTGAGGCTCTCGGCGTCCGCGCCTGGGCGGAGGCGAAATGCTGGAAGAATTGAGTGGCCGTCAAACCCTTATTCCATGAGTAGCCGGATTGAAAGCCCGCGTCAATATCCATAATCCGATGCCGCCAATGAATCCCCATCAGCCCCTGGCAACCATATTGTTCTGCCAAATCCATATCCCGCACAAACCGGGCCACGTGGAATTGCGGCAGCCACATTGCCGGATCGTCCTCCAGCCAAGGAATCGGCCAGCGCTCGCGGCCTTCGAGTTTGGCGTACTCCTCGCTGACCGGATCCCAGCCCAGGTCGTCGCTTAATGAGGAAAAGACAATGTCCTCCGGCAGCGCCTTATGAAATTGCTGGAAGTGCCGCGCCACACCGCCCCAGCCCGATATCACCATGCGCTTCTCCGGCGCGTGGCGCTTCAGGAAGTCGTATGCCTGCTGAAAGGGGGTGACGGAAAGAGGCACGTTCGCTTTTTGGCTGGCCCAGCTCATCCCTTCGTCTTCCCACAACCACACGTAATCCACCATGGGATAAGCTTCCAGGAGGCTGGCCAAGCGCGCTTCCAGGATATCTTTTGCCGTTACCGACTCGGGGTCGATGCGGGGACCGGGGGTCTTGGAATCATCCGTTCCGCGCGCTTCCGGCGGCGTGGCACGGTAAATCTCATCGGGGATTTGGTAGGGCTCAAATCCCACCCCCGTCCGAATGCCCAATTGCTTTGCATATTGAAAGGCCTCGGCCCAGAGCCGCTGCGCCAATTCCTCCGCCTCCCAACTGTTCCGCGCCAGGGTGGTGGCTTCCGCTCCAAATACTTCGCCCGCGAAGAAGTCCGCGCCGCCCATGCCGTATTGCGACGTCCGTTCCGGCAGATATCCCCAGCGGTTCGTCGCCGTGGTATCGGTGTAAGCGATGTGGCCGGCCCCGGCGTACTCGAAAGAAAGGAACGACTCCGCCCACTGGTTGGTGGTGGAGTAAACATGCACTCCCAGGGTGTTGAAGCGCATGCGCACCATGGCTTCCAGATACGCCCGCCAGTCTTCCCGGTTGTAAACCGTCACGCAATTCAGGAAGTCCGGCCAGGGGACCAACCCGCGCGTGCGGAAGCGCGGTTGCGCCTGCCACGGAGTAACAGGGCGGGGCAGATTTATAGTTTGTGAGGGATCCAGAGGATAGACCTCACCGTCCAATCCAAAGAACGCCCCCTGCCGCTCGAGGAAGTCAAACACTGCATACAGAACCGCCTGGGGGGTGGCACCGGTTAGATGAACGCGTGTAGCTTTACCGGGGACCATTTGTTGAGAGATTTCGTAGGCTTCCGGGTGCTGGAACCTCTGCCGGTTCGTCGAAAGCGCGAATACGAAACCAGACGCGGGCGGTTCCCCTTCCCCCGCCAACGCCTGCACAGGGTCCCGGGCAAACCCCAGGTTACGCAGACCGCGTGCCAACTCACGCGACGCCCACTGCTCCGGGAAACCCGCTTGCGGCTCGCGCACGATCCAGATCGGAGGCCCCGTCGCGGCCCGCATCCCCAGGGCAGTTGATGTCGGCGCTGGGCCGCCCGGCTTCTGCTCCGCGCGCGATGATTCGGAGGTAGCAGAAATCAATGGCGCGACTCCCAACCCGAGCGCAGAGTCGCGAAGGAATTTGCGGCGTCCAATACGCAAAAATGGATCCATGGTATGACTCCTAAGGAAGGTGTAAGGTTCCAGGTGTCTGGTGTAAGGGAAAAGCCCAATCTGCGCCCTGCCACCTGATACCTTGATTCCAGTACAACAACTTGATCTGCTGCCAAGTCATTCCCTAGCCTGGGTTTTTCACCACCGGTCTGGAAGGGCGGGGCTTTACAGGCGGCGGAAAAACCCTACCATGCTGTCATCCTGAGCCCGTTCGCTGTCATTCTGAGCGCAGCGAAGAATCTCGCACTGCCGCTCAGGGTAAACTACGCAAAGGATCTCGCTCTGAACATTTTCAAGGCAATGCGAGATTCTTCGTCGCCGCTGCTCCTCGGAATGACAGCCTTTTTGGGTTGTTCCGCAGCCTGTTTAGCCCCGTCGTTGCAAGGCCATCCTGACCGGCTCCCCCCGTTCCGGGTCCAAATCATAATACGAGTTACTCAGTTTAGGTGAGCACTGCTTTTATGGGCGCGGTGGGCGCCGGGGTGGTTATTCCCTTTAGTTCCCCTCCGCCGTCTGGTCGGCGGCGGTGGAGCGGTTTTACGTGGCCTGCCGTGTGCGGCGGCCCCGGAAATATGCTATTGCGACGTTTCCCCATGCCATGATCTCTTTCGCCCTTACCGGGGCTCGGATACAGGGGGGGGCCGATTCTCCCCCGGCTTGCGCCATGGGCTACGGTCTTCTGCCCGCTTCGCGGGCTGGCCCGACACGGCAAGATCGCAACGGGCACGAAAAGCCGCGAACTCACCAAACGGGTCGGCGCGACACTTGCCCTCCCCAGCGACACTTTATAGGCTCCAAACCTGGTTAATCTTTGTTGACGTTCATAGCGTAGCTTGATATACTAAAGGGGTATCACTGCGAGGCGCCGGAGGCTGGATTGCCGATTGATGATGGGCGATTGAGGATTGAGGAGCCGGAAGCGAGGAGGCAGGCGACGGGAAACCAACGGTTTAGGCAAGGAGCGCCTTTTGCAAGCTCCGGCGGCAGGCTTCGAAGGGCAATAAATTGTTGCGCGTACAAAGATTCCAGCCTGCGCCAATGGGGACGGCTGACAAGGATGTTCTCGGCCCTCCGTCGAGACGGAAGTTCCTAAACAATTCGCCTAAAACGACTATACTCATGAAAACAGAGTTAGTTAGTAGAGAATGGGGAGAAGCCGATGAGTAAGGAAAGAATCAAGTTATTGAAAAAAAGGAAGTTAGTCTGACGCTGGTCAGGGACGAGGGACTGAGACAAAAAGATGTTAAAAATGGAGGATGGCCCGACTATATACTTGAAAACACAGGGTCGAGTGACAAAATGTCAACCGCTCGGCCCGGCTTTTCTCGGACGAAAACGCTCGGATTTGGTGAAAATCGAGGCGAAACCGGACCCTACGACACCACCACTTATGCTTAAATCACCCGATCAGTCGATCTCCGCCCCTTCCCTGCCCAGGGCACCGTCAAAGTCTAAGGGGGTTGAAAGGGACCCCTCACCCGCCCTCCTCCGTCGGGCACCCTCTCCCCTGGGAGAGGGCTATGATGTTGATTTCTCTCCCTCTCCCCTGGGGAGAGTGGGGACCGCAAGGCGGGGGGTGAGGGGTTTCTTCGCGGGTGATGCATTCATGGCCATGGGAGGTAGGCGACGCCCGCGACTTTGACGGGACCCTGGTTCCCTGCCGCGCAAATTCGTGCGCACGAGGAGCAGTGGCGCTAAACTATCGGCTATGATGATCCGAAAACCGCGTTACGGGAGCGGCGGCCAACCGTCGCGCCGAACCTTTTTGCAGAAGGCGATAGGGCTGGGCTTGACCCTTACGGCGAGGCCCGCTCATGCCGCAACCCCTCGGAGCGCAGCAGTGGGTAAGCGCGTTATGATCCAGTGGCAGACGCACGAAGTCGCGAAAATTCCTGAGGGCTATCAGGTCGCTGTGGGGGATGTGAACGGCGACGGACGCCTGGACATTCTCGCGCTCAGTTCCGCGCAGAGCATCGTGGAGTGGTACGAGAATCCCACCTGGAAGCCGCGGCCCATCACCACGGCGACCCACAAGAACATCAGTCTGGCGCCACTGTTTCACTCCGGGTATCCGGCCCGGGGACTCGCGCTGGCCAGCGATTTTGCGCTCGACGATAGCACCCACGGTGGCAGTCTTTGGTGGGCCAAGCCCGCCGCGGACTGGGATCAAGAGTGGCGTCTGCACCCGCTCGGCAAAATTTCCACCTCGCATCGGCTGCGCTGGGCGAACCTGGACGGCAAGGGACGCTTGGGTTTGGTGGACGCGGTGCTGCTGGGCTTCGGCGCGGTGGCGCCGGATTACAAGGCGCCCGCCCCGCTGACCTGGTTCGAGATGCCGGAAATTTACCGGCGTGGGCACGCCTCCGCCCAAGAGTCGCCTCCGCTCGAGTGGCCTTCTCACCGGATTGACGATTCCTTGACGGTCGTACACGGCGTGAACGTGCTGGACTGGGACGGCGATGGGCGCGACGAGATCCTGACGGCGAGCTTTGAGGGTGTGCACGTGTTCCACTCGGCTGGGTACGGCGCCGACCTTACCTGGACCCGCACGCATCTGGGCGCGGGCGATCAACAGTCAAGCCCGAAGCGGGGCGCGAGTGAAATCGGAGTGGGGAAGGTGGCGGGAACGCGATTCCTTGCCACCATCGAACCCTGGCACGGCGACCAGGTGGTGGTCTATTCCGAAGCCGGACCGGGAGAGTTATGGACGCGCCGCGTTATTGACCCCGGCTTCCATGAAGGCCACGCGCTGGCCTGCGCCGATTTGGACGGCGATGGCAATGACGAGATCGTGGCGGGTTTCCGCGGGCCGGGAACCAGCCTCTACGTTTACTACGCCGCGGATGCTTCGGGATTGAATTGGGAAAGACAACTGCTCGATGCGGAAATGGCCGCTTCCGGCATGGCCATTGCGGATGTGAATGGCGATGGCCGCAAAGACGTGGTGGCGATCGGCTCCTCCACCGGAAATGTGAAGTGGTATCAGAATCTTTCCGCGTAACTCCGCGCCCGAAGGCAATCAGCGTCAGGCGGGGCCTGAGACCGGAGTCGGTGAGAATTAGGGCGTCGGCAGAGGGGCCAACGCCTTATAGAATCAACCGAACCGGTTCCGGCTACGCTGGTTGAACTTCTAATTGCGAATCCTGGTGGGCGCCGGCGGGCAGGGTGATGCGAAAGGTCGTGCCGCGGTTGACCTCGCTGGTGAAGTCAATCGTGCCGTTGTGGAGTTGCACCACTCGAAACGCCATGGCGAGCCCGATGCCGGTGCCGCCGGGTTTGGTGGTGTAAAAGAGGGAGAAGATTCTCTTCTGCGCATCAAGGGAAATACCCACGCCGGAATCGCGAATTTCGATTTCGACGGCGTTGGGTAAGACGTGGGGGGTGATTTTTAGCTCGCCGCCTTGAGGCATCGCCTGGCATGCATTCAAAACCAGGTTCAGCAGCGCCTGCTTGATCAGGTCGCGATCGACGCGCACCGGCGGGGTAGCGCCGTTGCCCACAAAGGTCAGTTGGACTTTATTGCTCCGCGCCTGGGGCTCGGCCAGGGCGAAGACCTCGCGCACCAGGGGCGCCAATTCCGCATCGACGGGATGAATTTCCACCGGCCGGGTGAAATCCAAAAAGGTCTTGACCACGCGATCGAGGCGGCGAATTTCTTCCGCCAGGATATCCACCTGCGGCTGCACCATTTCGCCTTGTTCGCCTAATCGCGCCTTAAGCACTTCCAGTTGCAACACCATGGCGTTCAGCGGATTCTTGACTTCGTGGGCGACGCCCGACATGAGCCGTCCGATGGCGGCGAGTTTGGTGGTGGTATCGATCTGGTCCTTGATTTCCGCGCGCGATCCTGTGTCGCGCAGGGTGATGAGGCAGCCCACGCGCTGATCGCCCACGCCCACGAACTGCGCGTTCACGGCGAGGCTGGTGGAAGGCTCCCCGGGAAGTTCGAGCTTTTTCCAGATCAGCGACTGGCGAGTTTGGAAGGCCTCGCGCAGCAGTTGATGCAGAGGCGTGTCCGGGGAGAAGACTTCCGTTGCCGGACGATGGGCCGTGGTTCGAATGGAGGGGCCGAGAAATCGCTGCGCGGCCGAGGTCGCCAGGACCAAGCGATCCTGCTGGTCAAAGAGCAGCAGGCCATCGCTGAGATTGCTGAAGATTTGGTCGAGATTTTCCTGGAGGCGGACGAAGGCGGCCTTTTCCCCCCGCATCTGCTCACCTAAAAGGTGGAGTTTGGAAGAAAGGATGCCCCACTCGTCGCGCCGCTTGAGCGTCACGGGCCGGGAGAATTCGCCGCGCGCCAGAAGGTCGACGCTTTGCGAAATCTTCTCCAGGGGCCGCAACATGAGGAAGGATACGACGGCGGCTGAAAGCGTGGCGAAGACGATCGCCACGAGCGACAGGAGCAGCGCGGCGCGAAGATTGGGCGAGATCTCCTCTCGGAGCAACACCGTGGAGACCCCCACCCGCACATCCAGCGGCTCGGCGCCAAGGGCGAGCGGCAGGGTGACTTCATAGACCCGCGGGGGGCCATAGACAGCGCGGAACTGCCGTACCAGCCCAGCTTGAATGAGTTGCGAATAATGGGGCGCCGGCGTGAGATGATGAGCGACCTCCTCGGGATTGCTCACCAGGGTGACGAGATTCGTATCGGTGATGGCGACATAATCGACGACGGGCAAGTATCCCACGGCCGATTCCATGAGCGATTTCAGGCCCGGGTCAGAAGAGAGGCACGTTTGAACGAAGCTGCGCAGCGCCTGGAAGTCTTGCGGGTTCTCACCCTGCGGCATGTGGCATTGGGGCAGCACCGTGCCCGCTTGGTGGGAGACCTCGCTGGCAACGTATTCACCTTTGCTTTGAACTTCCAGAAGGGTTTGGCGGGTAAGGTTCGAGATGTAGATGGTGGAGGTGACCACCACCACCAGCAAGACCAACAGGGTGATCAACGCGGTAAGCTTAGCTTTGAGGCTCAGCCTCATATTCCTTCAACTTGTTGTGCAGAGTTTTCAAACTGATTCCCAAAAGTTCCGCCGCACGTGTCTTGTTGTTATCGGTGAACGTCAGGGTCTCGAGTATCAGGCGGCGCTCGGCTTCCCCCACGGTCATTCCCGGCCGCAAACGCAAGGCGTCGGTCGCGCCCGCCACCACCGTACGGCCGAAGTCGAGGCCCAGGTTTTCTTTTCCCAGGCTTTCACCCGAGCAGGTCACCAAGGCGCGTTCCAGGGCATTGCGGAGCTCGCGCACATTCCCCGGCCAGGTATACCGGTGCAAGGTTTCAAGCGCCTCAGGGGAAATGCTTTTCACGGACCGGCCGTGTTTGCGGTTCAGGCCGTCGAGGAGCGCCGCCGCCAAATCCGGAAGATCGTCCAGATGGTCGCGCAAAGGTGGCATGGCGACGCGCACAACATTGAGGCGGAAGTACAAATCGCTGCGGAGCTGCCCCAAGGCGACGGCCTCCTCCGGGACCTTGTTGGTGGCGGCCAGCACGCGCACGTCAACGGAGATTTCCGACTTGCTTCCCAGGCGGCGGACTTTCGAGTCTTCCAGGACGCGCAGAAGTTTGGCCTGCGTGCCGGGCGGCATCTCCCCGATTTCGTCGAGAAGCAAGGTGCCGCCATCGGCCAACTCAAAGCAGCCGATGCGCCGCTCCACCGCTCCTGTAAACGAGCCTTTCTCGTGACCGAAGATTTCACTTTCCATCAAGGACTCGGGGATGGCCGCGCAGTTCACCGCCACAAAAGGCTTGGCCTGGCGGGGACTGAGTTCGTGCAGGGTGCGTGCCGCCAATTCCTTCCCCGTGCCGCTTTCGCCGGTAATCAAGACGGACGCGGTGGAGGGCGCGACCATGGCAATCAGGCGCATGACTTCCTGCATTTCGGCGGAGCGGCCCACCAGGCTTCCCAGCACGCCCAGATCGCGCAGGCGGCGATACGCAACCTCCAACTGCCGCTCGCCTTCCTGGCGCTCCAGGCAATTGCGCAATTCCACCTGGAGCCGCTTGGGGTCAACGGGCTTTTCCAGGAAGTTGTAAGCTCCCAGCTTGGTGGCCTCAACGGCTTCTTCAATGGTGCCTTGGCCCGTCAGCATGATGAAGCGCAGGCCGGGGCGCGAGTCGTGGAGTTGGCGCAGCAGTTCCATGCCCGTCACTTGTGGCAAACGAAGATCGGATATGACGACGGCGGGATTGAAAGCGTCAATCTTTTGCAGAGCTTCGCCACCGTCGCATGCCACGTCAGTCTCATAGCCCCAGGCGCTCAGCAGGTCTGACAAACCCTGCCGCGCGTGGGGGTCGTCTTCCACCACCATGATTCTTCCCAGCTTGGCCACGCCTTGACCCTCCGGTCTCAAGATATATTACACCCCTCCGGCATTTTCCGGCTGGACCATATCCTTGGGGGAGCGTTAGCCAGAAAGTAATGTTTTGACTTATGCCGATACAAACTGTATAATGCAGTACTAATAGAGGTGCCCTCGCTTCCGGTGAAGGCCATGCTTGCCGTGGGCCTTCATCTCGCCGCCATGAACAGAAAAGTGCTGCTCGTCGAAATCGGTACATCTTCCCAGGAGCAGTGTGCGCGCGTTCTGCGCGACTGCGCCTGCGAGGTCAGCGCGGTGAATTCCGCCGCCGCGGCATTGGCGCTGCTGGGGAAGAGAGAATTCGTCGCCATCCTGGTGGATTTCCGGGTGGCCAGCCAGGGGGCAAGCGATCTGCTCACCGCCGCCAAACACGCGCATCCGGGAATCAACATCATTCTCACGGTGGAAGGGATTGGCACTCCACCACTCCAACAACTCCTGCGATTGCGCGGGTATCCGCTGCTGACCAAGCCGCTGAAAATCGAAGAATTGACGCGCGCACTGGAGGCCCCGCCGGAAGCACCCCCACCGCTACCGCCGGAACCTGACACTGCCGCGCCGGAATTGGCTTCGGCGGAGTTTGCCGGCCTGGTTGGCGCCTCCGAGAAGATGAAGAAGATATACCGGCTGGTCTCCAAGGTGGCGTTGCAGCGGCACCCGGTCCTGATCATGGGCGAAAGCGGCACGGGCAAAGAACTGGTGGCGCGGGCCATCCACACACACGGCCCCTGGCGGGATGAGCCCTTCGTCCCGGTTGATTGCGGGGCGCTGCCGCCAACCCTCATCGAAAGCGAGTTGTTCGGACACGTCAAAGGCGCTTTCACCGGGGCCGCCCAATCGCGGCAGGGTTTGCTGGCGGCGGGCCGCTCGGGGACCGTTTTCCTGGACGAAATCGGTGAACTGCCCATCGAACTGCAATCCCGGCTGCTGCGCGCGCTCCAGGAGCATGAAATCCGCCCCCTGGGCAGTAACGAACGAACTCGATTTGAAGCGCGGATCATCGCCGCCACCAACCAGGACTTGGAGGCGGGAATTAAGCGCGGCAGCTTTCGCAAGGATTTGTTTTTCCGTCTCAACGTGGTCTCCATCAAGATGCCTTCGCTTCGCGATCGCAAAGGGGATATCCCCGCGCTAGTCCGGTATTTCCTGGCGCGCCTCGGAAACGAGAACGCGGTGTCGCAGATTACCGACGAAGTCCTGGGGCGCATGATGAGCTATGACTGGCCCGGCAACGTTCGCGAGCTGGAAAACTGCATCCAGCGCGCGGTTTCGCTGGGCTCGGGGACCTTCATTCAAATGCAGGATCTGCCCTCCGCCATGCTCTATCACCTCGCGCGCAAGTCCTCTTCCCGGCAGGATATGACCACCCTGCAAGCCATTGAACAGCAGGCCATCCGGCAGGCGCTCGAGGCGACGGGCGGAGACCGGGTTCGCGCCGCAAAACTTCTGGGTATCGGCAAAACCACCATCTACCGCAAGCTCAAAGAGTATGGGATTGATGTGACCCCGGCGGAGGCGTAAAACAAACGGCGCATTGCTGCTTCGATGCCTCAGGATACCCCCCAATACTGTTCACATAATGGGTTCGAGTAAACTGCGTCCCAACTCGTTCTCGCGCGTTCCCCTCAGGTAAAAGCCATTTGCGCCCTCCAACGGGCCGTGAAGGGCGGCCAGGACTGCTTCCTGTTTGAGATGAACAGGGGATTTGGCCAAGGACAGCTTAAATGAGGGGTACAATCCGAGTGCGAGTTCAAAGAAATAACGCGAGGTTTTTTATGAGAGCCTCAATCATCCTGATCACTTGCTTCGCGTTTAGTCTGCCGCTGACGCTCGGCCAATATCCACCTCTCTACCCGTCCGCTAACTCCCTCCCGCGCATCAATGAAGCTGCCGCACTCCAAAACTTCGCACCGCACGCCAGGAGGCTAATCTCCCACGGTCTTTAATTTTGAGAACACGCTCTCGATCTGGTCGCGAGCGGTTTTCCCGAAAAAGTATGCGGCCCGGTAGCGGTAGGTACGCCCTGGAGCAGCGAAGGCCGGATAAATAATGCGTAGGAGTGCAGAGTGTTCATCGGGGACTATCTCTGTCTTGATTGCCGGGGTCAGCTCCAGAAGCGCGAAGGTCTCGCCAGTCTGCTTATCGAAGGTACCTACGAAACCGCGCGCGCCGTCCAGTTCCAGTTTCGTTGACGGGACAAATTCTTCCGGCGTCCGCCCCTGCGCAAACCATTGGTTGTAGTTCGGTTCTCTAAAGACCTTGAAGGGAACGGAAGTCTCCAGCACGTAGGCTTGGGGCTTGCCCATCGCAAGGGGCGTCAGCAAAGTCTGTTCAATGATCAGGTTCTGATCGCCCGCCAGCGTCAGGGTGCGTTCCAGCCGCACGCCCTGCGGATAAATGTCAGGGGCGGAGTAGTCAAGGTGGACTTCGGCTTGGGGCCCCGCCGGAGAAACGATCCGCGAGGAGTAGGGACGATTGTAGAGTCCGAGCCAGTTGGCTCGTGTCCAGTCCGTCAGACCTTCCATATCCTGAGGCTCGAAGCGTGTGGAGAAGTTGTCCCGCATACGTCTTCTGGTTCATCTGATCAGTTACAAGGTTAGGGAGCACCAAGACCTTGTAGCGCTGGAAGTTTTCGCCAGGAGCATGGTCGGAGTCGATCAGTTCCATATTGAAGTGGCTGTAAGCTCCTGACCACAAGACGCGCTGGGCGAACGAGGCAACGTAGTCGGCTTCGTCTGCGGTAACCGAACTTTGCGGAAAAGTGGCCATGGGATAGACCAGACCGGCGTCGGGCAGGAGATGCGTGGAGGCCAGCAGCGGGCCCATGCCGGCCAGCAGGCGACCATTGCGGCGTACGTAAATTGCCCTTCCACTCTCCTGTCCTGCGTAATTGATAGCCGACTCCCAGGTATAGAAGTGATTGGCGCTCGGGAACTCGTACCCGGCGGGATAAAGGGAATCGCTCAGTGGGTAGTAATTCAGCAGCTCTAGCCCGTTCTGAAACATCACTCGCGTTGCCAGCAGCGTGTTCGACGGTTCGGCAAACTCGGCGTAGGTATCAGAGTCTTTGAGATACCATCCCGCCTGGAACTCAATGTGGCCCGGCACAAATAGCGGTTGGGTCTTGAGGGCTTCCATCAGGAACTTGGTGGATGCAGCCTGGGCAGCGGTCAAATAACCGTCCTTGCCGGAAGATTCGTAATCCTGGCCCGTGTTCCAGATGGGCTCCGGCGTGGCGTCGCCGGCGGCTGCATTGACACGCATATCGTACCCGTTCAGGTAGTAGGGCACATGGCCCTGGGGACCAACTTCCTCGGCATATTGTCGAAGCTGGTCCAGATATCTCCAAGTGTCAGACCCAACATGGTTATAGAGAAACGATACTTGATCGTCGTCGATTTGAATGTTAATCAGCGGCCCATGGCCTCCCGCATATAAAGAGGAAAAAACTCCAGAAGGTCGCGATACCACTTGCGTGTATAGATGAGGTGAGTCTGGTTGTCCAACCATCCCCGCGCTGCTTCGTCCGATTGGTCCCGCTGCAAAGCCGAAAACCGGGGGTAACGGCCATCCAGAATGGTCTGCTCGGACATGCCGAACCCCGGTTTGCGCATCAGCCAGTCCGGATAGCCGCCGTTCCTCCACTCACCGGTGAAGTAGGGTCCCGGCCGAAGAGTAATTTTGAAACCCATCGAGTCAATGAGCCGCAACAGAAACCTGAGGTCGCGCTGAGGATTGGTGTGGCCGTCAAAGTCCAGCACCCCCTCCTCCGGTTCATGCCAGTTCCAGAATGGATAAAGGTCGATAGTATTGATGCCCATTTCCTTGAAGTGCAGTAACTCTTCTCCCCAGCGGTCGCGGGGAATGCGATGGTAGAAAAAGGCGGCGGCGTGCTCAAAAAAAGGTCTGCCATCCACCCAATACTCAGGGTAGGTGTTGACGATTCGGCACTCGTTGTTTTGAGTTCCGATCACCACTCTGACGCGGTCTTGGGCGAAGGATCCGAGGCAAAGCCCGGACAGGCCAAGTAGACTTAGGATAAGCGCCGTGCGGCGGGCTTGGATCATAAGAGATTTAACCCTGTCCGGCAAGGATGGCAGGAATCAAGGCAGTCGCCACGTTTTCGCCTCAAGGTTGCTTCACTCCTTTCTCTCCCTCAACCCGGACGGTGACGATCTGAAAGGGATGGACGGGAAAGCTCACGGTGTGGCCGGAGACGGCTAGAGGCTGCTGGTTTTCTTCCAGCGCGTTGCACAACCATGCCAACTTTACCGGGAGAAGCGGCGCGGTGATTTTGACGGTACCCGTCTGGCCAGCCACCTCTACAAGCCGCAGAATCGTCCCGTGCTCATCTTCGGCGCGCTTCCAGGTAACGAGGACAACATGCGGAGAATCAACCTGCAAAAAACTGGCTTCCGCCCCGTTGAGGGGGCGCGGAGCATCAACGGCCTTATCCAGGTAGGTGACTAAATCCGCCTCGAGGGGCGCCATCTCCTCCCATCCCAGACGACTCAGGCTGCCAGGCTGGAATTCACGGCCACTGGTAAATACATAACGGAAAGTAAAATCGCCGCCTTGCCCGGCGACATAATTCGTATCCCAGTAGTTGTTCATGATATAGGAGAAAACCGTGGCCTTTCGCAACCCGAATTCTGTCGGCCAGGCGCCCCGCACGACATCGCCAAGCGTAATTAGAGGGGCATCAACAGGCACGATTGCCGCCGCCAAGTCCGGCTGATGGACGGCTACCCAATGCTGTACGGAAAACCATTCCCTTCCCGCGCCGGGCAAGAGGTCCTTGACCGGATCGACGAATCCCGCCTGAATCTCATACGCGAACTGGGGCTGATTGAGGGCCAGAGGAAATGCAAAGTAAACCTTTTCCTTGGCGAAGACCTTCTCCTTACGCACCTGGTTGATGAACTCGATCTTCTTCTGCCGGTCGAATAGTACGATGGGCTCGCCTGTATAGATTAGCTTGGCGCGCTGATAAAACCATCCGCGGCGGCCGTTGATGTCCACTTGCAGAATAGAAACGCGCGGGTTATCGATCAGCGTCCCGACCTTCAAGGTGTAACGCCCGGTCGGAGGCCCAGGAAGATCGAACAATATGGTGAAAGGGTGGGGACGGAAACCCGAATCTGCGTCGGCCGATCCTGGCTGGGAGGCAAACCAATTTTTGGAGGGGGTGCTGGCGCCAACCACGTACACCGGATCCTGCGACGGGTCACGATAGTCAATGGTGGGAAGCCCTGTAATCGGGTCGGAACCGGAATTGAATTCGCTGGAGGATGCATTGAACTTCCCGATTTGCCAGACTGGCTCGGAGACAGCCCGGCCCAGGTCTATATGGGTCATTACTACGGCAAATAGCACCAAGAGCTGAATTAACCACCTATCGCCCATTCGTTCTCCATGGGTCCAGACCCGGGAGATTCCGTGCCGCCGCATTTCTGTACCTTCAAAATCCTCGCCGGCAAGCTTTGCCAGGGGGCAGTTATCGAAGCTCAGCATCTCCCTATCTTGCCGGCGGCGTTCGGGAAGAAGTCCCTGAAAAGCTGCAGGGAGGCGGTAATCAGATAAAGCCCCCTTGGTGATTCCTCGCGCCTTCTGGGTAAGGTATTCACGAATGCTGATGCGGAGAACTTCTTTTCTCGTCCTCGGGTTCGGCGCCGCCGAGCTGTCCGAATTCACTGTTGACGAAAGGGAGGTCGGCCTTGCTGCCAAAAGACCGGATCGAGCACTCGCCGATCCTCGCTTCGGGAATTCGCGCCGGGAGATAATCGCCACGTGTTCCCCCTCCAAGATGAAGCACCGCTCGCAGGTCGATTCTGATTGGCTAACGAGGGCGTCCGAGCCTCGCAGGCTTCAGAGTCCACGCCTGGAGTTTGGCCAAGGCGCTCAAATGCGGCGCGCGAAACCCGATTGGATTTACCGGCCAATACCAGACGGCAGGGTCACTGGATACATACCGGGATGCCGCGAGGTGGGCAGGCGCCACCATCACCGAATCCGGCGGTGCGCCTCTCACCTGCATGTCGTGAATAACGTGAGCGAGCGTCACCAGATAACTCTCGGGAGGAACTGCGCGGCTGCCCACCCAGACCACGCTCGGAACCTGGGAATTCCTTTCCACAAAGTCCGTAACGTCGAAAACCGCGGTCAAGAACTGGTCCCAAGGAACCAATATGCTTTCCTGGAGTTCAACCGGATGCTCGCTCGGGCCGGCGGGAGTATCTTTGAGAACACCCTGTTCCTGACCTTTACCCTGGGCTTCCCGGGCAACGAAATGGCTTAAGAGATCCAGTACTTCGCTTGGCGCCAGCGTGTATTCATCGTGCGTTTGAAAACTCACTTCCGTATCGACCTTCGCGGCTATATCCGTGAGCTCCGCCGGTGAAAAATCGTGGCCCCTGGCGGTATCCTGATAAAGTACGGAGGCCTGCGTGGCAGTTATAAATTCCACACCCGGATGCGACTTGATGTACTTAATGAAATCTTCGAAGTATTGGAAGGCGCTTTCAATGACTTCCGGGCTTCGCACCGGCGAGGGTTTCCATGCAGCAGGGGGGGGATTGGCGCCGTCGGCAAAGTTGGAAAAATCCCAAGGCTGACGATAAATGAACTCCCATGGATGATAATAAATGCTGATGATGCCGCCCTTCTCCTCCGAGGAAAGGCGCGAGTAGAACTGTTGGAAATTAGCCTTGACTTGGTTCAGATTCGTCCAGTCGGGGTCAGGTCGAAGACGGTTGGTCTCCGGAAGGTTGAAGATATTAAGCAGCCCTCCGTACCAGAAGGGCTTACCGTCCAGCCCTACGTGATCGCCGTCATCCAGATACACTCTGACTCCCCATTGCTTGAGGGCCGCGAAAGCCTGAGGCGCCCAGGCCGCGCCCGGCTGTCCGTAACAGGAAGGGGGGCGGCCGAAAATCCGCGCCACGTCGTCAAACCCCGAACGCTCCCGCCGGGTAAATTCTCGAACGCCATCGTTCCAGTCGATCGGCTCCTCGTATTCCTCGACGATGGGGTGTCGGCTGTGGAAATTGGAGTGATAACCGATTTCATGTCGGGTGAGAGCCCGGATCACATCCTGCCGGCCCCGTCGTTCCAGTGTGCGAGCCTTTTCCCCCACCACCTTGAAAGTGGCGCGAATGCCCTGCTGGGTCAGAAATTCCGCGAGCCGCTTGGCGGAGTCATCACTGGGCGGAGAAATGTAGTCCTCGGTGTCCAGCCAAAGTATCACGTAAACGGGAGATTTGGCATGCTCTTCCGATCGCCCCACACGCAGAAACCAAGGCCCTGCAAGCATTAATGCGGCAAAAAGATACACCAAGGCGCTCGTCTTGCCCTCCGGAAATCTGAAGCGCTTCCAGGGGCAAGGCTTTGTGGTCGATTGCTCAAACGTCGGGCGGCACATTGTATGGCTCCTAAATCGACGCGGTGAAGTGGGAGACGAACACCATAAATCTTTCGAATGCAACGGGTCAATCAACAGACTACGAGCCGCAATACCTCCCTGGCGCGACCCCCAAGCCCCAACCGTTTCGAAGGTGGCATCGCTGGAGTTGAACTACTTTCCCGCCGGACTCGCCGTTGATTCCCTGATCATGAGCCGCGGCACAACTTTGCGGTGCACAGGTTTGATCGCGTTCTTCTTCAGAGTGGTCCGAATCGCCTCCAAAAGTATCGCCACGCTGATCGACCCCATCGTCTCCATAGGCTGCCGGACCGTGGTCAGGGGGGGATTGTAATAGGCCGCCATCGCCACGTCATCGAACCCTATAACCGAGCAGTCATCAGGCACTCTCAGTCCAGCGTTGCTCAGTGCGCGGATGGCGGCGAAGGCGGTCAGGTCATCAAATGCCATGATGGCCGTGAACGGCGGTTTGTAGCGCAGGAGTTGCTGGACTAATTGGTATGCGTCGCTATAGCCGGGAAAGGGTTTAGCGTGCTCGACAATCAAATCGGGATCAAGGTCCAGGCTCGCCTTGTGGGCAAAAGCGCAAATCCCTTCCCAGCGGGGGGCGCTATCCGCGATCGTCTTTGGCCCTCTGATGAACGCAATCCGCCGGTGTCCGAGGGAGTAGAGGTGCTTCAAAGCGTTCCCCGCGCCGGCCCCGTTGTCGATAGCAATTGAACTGAATGAATCGAATTTCAATTCACGGCCGATGATTTGGTCGCGATCCTGTTCCTCCCTCGACCGGTTATCGGCCAAATCGTAAGCGCATCATTGTATGGGACCATCACCGACTCGAGCGGTGCGGTTGTCCCTAAAACTGAAGTTACCGCTAGGAATCTTGACACGGGTATCGCCACCAAGAGCCTCACGGACACAAGTGGAACCTATAATCTGCTATCTCTGCCTCCTGGAACCTACAACATCGTTATTGAAAAGCAGGACTTCAAGTCGACGGTCATTTCCGGAATCACGCTGCTGGTTGACCAGAGGGTCCGCTTAGACTCGCGATTGCAAGTCGGCGATTTGGCCACATCGGTCGCGGTTAAGGGGGCAGCGCCACTCGTGGAAACGAACACGGCGAGTGTTGGCACCGTCATTGGGACCCGCGAAGTTGTGGACCTGCCCCTCAATCTTCGACGTTTTGGGGCATTGGCTATTCTGGTTCCGGGTACGGCCCCTGATAATGGGGGGTTTGCCCAGTCGCAACAAGGTTCAACATTCAGCGAGACATCGTATTCCGCCAACGGCGCCCGCACCGCCAGTAACAATTACCTGATCGATGGGGTGGACGCCCGGAACCTGAGCTTTGGCGGCTTCTCGCTTCAACCGCCACCGGATGCGGTGGAGGAATTCAAGATCCAGACCAACATTTACAGTGCCGCGTTCAGGAAAACTGCCGGGTCCACCATCAACCTGGTGACCAAATCCGGGACGAATGAAATCCACGGGGCAGTTTACGAGTTCTTGCGCAACGACAAGCTTGATGCGCGGAACTTTTTTGCCACCGACCAGACCAACCCTGTCACTGGGGCCGACATTCCCGGCTCGGCGCGACCCGAGTACCGGCGGAACCAATACGGCGTGGCCATAGGTGGCCCGATCCGCAAGACTAAGACCTTCTGGTTTTTCAACTATGAAGGTTTGCGCGAGATCCAGGGGCTTTCGTTGGGGAGCGCAGTCCCCACAGACGCCGAAAAGGCCGGCAATTTCAGCTCCTTCCTGACGGGACAAACCGCGAATCTCTGCGGCGCCGGAGGGCCGTCGAACCTCAATTTCGACACCGGTCAACTGTTCGCGCCGGGGTCGGAATCCCTTTACACTTGTCCATCGGGAAGCGCCAATGCCGGTGGTGCAATCCTGGTGGGGAACCCCGTTTCCGGCAACATCATTTCGACGATTGATCCGGTGGCCCAAAAAGTAGTGGCGAACTTCCCCGAACCCAATCGGCCCGGCTTCCCCAACTATATTAACCAGCAGCCGCTCGTTCGGAACGACAGCCAGTTCGACGGCCGGATCGATCAGAAGATCAGCGACAAGGATCAATTCTTTGCCCGGTATCTCTTCGGCCAGTCCCATATTCAGGAAAACACACTCGCCTACACTACATTGCCGGGTTTCGGCGATACGATCTACTACCGGGGTCAGAACCTGGCGCTCGGGTGGACGCACTCGTTTGGGGGTCAATTGCTCAACGAAGCGCACTTCGGGTTTCAACGCAATTGGGATATCCTGAACTGCGCGATGTGCCCTCGGGGTGCGAATTTTATGGAGGACTTCGGCATCGCGAACCTGCACGCCCTGAGCCCCTCGGATGAAGGTTACCCCTATTTTGGCTTCAACAACTTCGCGGGTATCGGGGATTCCGGCTATCGCCCGGTTATCAGCCCCGACATGGTCGAGAAATATCAAGACAACCTCACTTGGACTCGGGGGCGCCACACCGTGGTGGTTGGGGCCGATATGCAGTTCTATCAAGTCCTGGCGGAACAATCACCCGTGTCCCCGCACGGCCAGTTCTCCTATAGCGGCCAGTACTCTTCTCTGGCCGGTGAGGTTCCCAATGTCAGCGGAATTTCTGACTTGGCGGACCTCCTGCTGGGATATCCCGGCAATGCGGCAGATACAATTCGGTACCGGAATACCAACCAGGTAGGCGGAGGGTTTTGGGCTATCTACGGCCAAGACGACGTCAAAATCAGCTCCAATCTGACCTTGAACCTCGGACTCCGGTGGGAGTACAAACGCGCCGCCATTGACAAACGCGACAACTATGTGTCGTTTGTGGGGCTTGGTCAAAAGTTCTCGGGACCGGGCAACGGCATTCTGGTTACCCCCGCTCCCAACGCCGAGAACGACTCCTTTTGCACGGACCCTGAATACTCTTACTTGCTCACCGGCGACGGTCGCTGCCTGATTGCCAGTTCTTCCGAGCGCGCCCACCTCGGGTTTACCGGCCGCACCGAACAGACCCTGATCTTTCCGGACCATCGACAGTTTGCTCCGCGGGTCGGCATCGCATGGCGGCCGTTGGGTTCCGATAAGCTGGTGGTGCGGACCGGATACGGGATTTTCTACGACCTGACCAACCTCAATACCTTCCACGCCGTGGGCCAGAACCCGGTGTTCTCACCCACCGCCCAGTACAGCACGGCGTTCGGCACTCCCCCGCCCCTTACTAACGGATTGCCCACCACCACGGAAAACGCTTTCGCGAATCCCGGGGTCCCTGGCCTGAATTCGCAAATCCTCTCTTTGTACGTATTGCCGAATTTCGTATTTGGCAACGTGCAACAGTGGAGTTTCGGGTTTCAATCGCAGCTAGCCCAGAATTGGGCCCTGGAAGTGGACTACATCGGCGCCAAGGGAACCCATTTGGCCGATCTCCACGTGTTCGGCAACCAACCCGAGCCCGGAGTGGGTGACCTCCAGCCCAGGCGCCCGTACCCCGACTTCAGCATCATGTGCATCGTTAGCCCCGATTCCAACTCCAGTTACCAGTCCTTGCAAGCCAAGCTGACCAAGAGGTTTTCCACCGGCATGACGTTCTTAGGGGCTTACACCTTTGCCCACTCGATCGACGATAATGAAGGCGACGAGGGATTCACCGGTGGGGTGGGAAACTCCAACGCGCAGGACGATAATAACCGGCGCGGCGACCGTGGCCGCTCCTACACCGATGCACGCCAACGGTTCGTTCTTAGCTATATCTGGCAGCTCCCGGTAGGAAGTGGCCGTCATTTCCTGAATCGAACCGGCACAGTTAACGGAATCTTAGGCGGTTGGGAATTCACCGGAATCTTCTCCCTGCAATCGGGTTTCCCCTTTAGCGTTCAGTCAAGCCAGGACTTCTCCAATACCGCTTCGACCAACCCGCGACCGGACCGCACCTGCACAGGGAATGGACCCAAGACCGTCAACGACTGGTTCAACACCAATTGCTTTACCACGGCCGCGCTCGAAGAGGCCCTGGCTAGCGGGGATCCCCGGTTTGGCAATTCCGGGCGAAATATTCTCAATGGTCCCGGCCTGGATAACCTTGACATCGCCCTGCTGAAAAATTTCACGCTCATGGAGCGCTTGAATCTCCAATTCCGGGCCGAATCCTACGACTTCTTCAACCGAGCGCTGTTCGGTCCGCCGAATTCCTCGGTCGGCAACCCCAATATCGGAAACATTGGTAGCGCCGCCGAGCCGCGGGATATCCAATTCGGCCTAAAACTTTCCTTTTAGCTAACTCCGACTGCTGTCAACCTGAGCCCTCAGCGAACTTCGCCGGACGCTTACTTTGGCCTCTCACTAGCCTGTGGATCTTCCAGAGCTTTTCCCTCGGTTGGCATGGCTAGCCTGGATTTCTCACCTCGAGTCGGGAAGGGCGATGCTTTACAGGCTGCGGGAAAACGCCCCACCGCGGACAACCACCCCGGCGCCTTGGGCGCCGGGGTGGTTGCACACCAAGGACTGTTTTTCCGCAGCCTGTTCAGCCCCGCCCTTCCAAAATCGTGGTGAGAAATCCGGTCTAAGGCTCGGGGGGAAGGGCCTGGGAAAGACGCGCATGCTACAATACGCGCCGTTCAGTATTCATCATCGTGCCGGTTATAAAGGAGATAGGCGAATGGATCGAAGAAAATTCTTCCAAACGGGTACACTTCTGTCGATGAGCGCTGTGAGCGCATCCGCTCTAGCAGAAGCAGGCGTAGCGGCGCCGCTGCCGCCTCCTCCACCGTTGCCTTTCCAGGATGAGAAAAGCGGCTTAAAGATAACCAGCATCAGAATGGTTCAACCGCGGCCCAAGAGGCCGCTCCCTAAATATGAGCCGGCTCCGGGGTCGTGGTCCACGGGCGGCTCCGAAGTCGCGAACCCGATGTCCATCTACCCGCAATACAAGGCGCAACGAAGCCTGTTCATGGCCGACGATCTGGGCCCCGGCGCGGTTGAGATCGCCACGGACAAAGGGATCAAAGGCATCGGTTATGGCGGACCGGGGTGCAGCTTTGTGATTGAGAAACACTTGACGAAATTATTGCTGGGCAAAAATCCTTTTAACCTTGAGGAACTCTGGGACATCATGTGGCGCTCCACTCTTTATTACGGGCGCAAGGGGCTGGTGATCAATGCCATCAGCGCGATTGATATGGCGCTATGGGACATTGTCGGGAACGCTTTGGGAATGCCCATTTACAAATTGTTAGGCGGGGAGACAAAGCCGCGGATTCCCGCTTACTGTACCGGAAACGATACCGAACAGCATCTCGCTTTCGGCTATAAGCGGGTCAAACTGGCCGTTCCCTATGGGCCCGCCGACGGCCGCCAGGGAATGAAGAACAACACGGAACTGGTCAAAAAGACCCGGGATTTGCTGGGGTCCGAGGGCGATATTATGCTCGATTGCTGGATGGCCCTCAGCGAAGATTATGCCATTGAATTTGCCGCGATGGTGGAGCCTTACCGCGTGTACTGGATGGAAGAGTGCCTCCCGCCCGATGAGTATGGGGGCTTCCGGAGGATTCACGAGAGAATTAAATCCACCCGATTGGCGACCGGAGAGCACGAATATACGCGCTATGGCTTCAAGTTGTTACTGGAATACAATGCGGTTGACATCTGGCAGCCGGATATCACCTGGTGTGGTGGGCTGAGCGAGCTAAGGCATATCGGCGCGTTGGCCGCCCCGTATAACATCCCGGTTATTCCTCACGGAGGATGGGCAAACGGCGCTGCGCACTATAGCCTTGCCACCACCAATTGCCCGTGGTGTGAAATGTTCATGCCCCCGCCGGGGGGCCCGCCCGAGGTTTATCAGCGGTTCGAAGAAGATAACAACATCACCCGGGGGGCGGAGGGAATTTATATGCGGCCCCCCGACCGTCCGGGATTTGGGTGGGATGTCACGGTTGATTAAGGCTGTAGGCGGTAAGCAGCAGGAGGTAAACAGAAGACGGTAAGCCGTCAGCTTGGTAGCGGCTTTATGCCTGGCGCCCAATGGTATTGGTAAGCACGATTATTTGTGGCTCCCGGAAGGGCGGGGCTTTACAGGCTGCGGGAAAAACTTCCCGTGCTGCCGTCCTGAGCGAAGGATCTCGCACTGTGCATTTTCAAGCCAATGCGAGATGCTTCCTTCGCGATGCTCAGGACCGCCTGCTGCTCCTCAGAATGACAGCGCATTCGAGTTTTTCCGCAGCCTGTTTAGCACCGCTAAAAAAACCTCTGCGTTTCATCTCGTCCTCCATCCCCAGGCTATCTACTTCGTTGTCCCCGGCTAGCCCGGACTTCTCCCTACGGTTGGACGACGGGGGAAGGGCGAGGCTTCAGCCCCGCCCTTGAGTTTGTACATTTCCACACCGCGAACCAACCGGGCGCGCTGCGTGCTCATAACCACCCCGGCGCCCAAGGCGCCACCCCTCCTGAATCAGGAGGGGAGTTGCTGAAAACGCTCCCCTCCTCAGATGAGGAGGGGTGGCGCGCCGAGCGCCGGGGTGGTGCTGACAGTACCAGCGCCAAGCGCCACAGAGTTTTTCCGCAGCCTGTAAAGCCCCGCCCTTCCGGCAATACCCAAAAGCGTACTAGCGTGGTGAGAAATCCGGGCTGACAGTTTCCGGGCTTCCGGAGGGTGAAAATGCGGTTGCGAACGAGCGCCGGGGTGTATACTGCGATGTTTCTGGACGCCCAAATGGAAATCCCACTCAATTACACGGAGTCTTGCTATGCGTGGATTCTTTACCGCTCTTCTTATCTCGATTTCCCTCGCGCCGGCAATTTTCGCCGCGGAGGCGCAGGGGCTATTGCGCCCCGTGGATTTGCGCTGCGAATATCGCGCCAATCCCTTGGGCGTCGAGGCGCCTGCGCCAAGGTTGAGTTGGAAGCTTGCGGCGGCCAATCCCCTCGTGCGGGGACTAGGCCAGTCTGCCTACCAGGTTCTGGTGGCAAGCGGCGAAGCGCTTTTGATGCGCAATCGGGGCGATCTTTGGGACAGCGGCAGAGTGAACGATGGCCGATCCATCCAGGCGCCGTATGGCGGCAAGCCTTTGTCGTCCGGGGAACGGGTGTGGTGGAAAGTGCGGGTTTGGGATAACGACGCAAAACCGTCGGCCTGGAGCGAGCCTGGCCGGTGGTCCATGGGCCTGCTCGCAGCGAGTGATTGGAAAGGGAAATGGATTGGCCTCGACGGCGGCGAAGGGAAACCGCCGGAGTTGGCCCACGCTCAGTGGATTGGCCGCGGGAACTCCGCTCCCGGAACCATCTATCTCCGCAGCACCTTTGAGGTCTCGAAGGACAACCCCGTCGCGGACGCGCTTTTGTACCTGGCGGGTTCCGGCGCCACGATGAGCACCCTCAACAGTGGCCCGACGGAAAAATCCGATGGCGCGAGCCATCCCTTCTCCACGGACATCACCGGCTTGGTGCACACGGGGACTAACTTTCTGGCCGTGAGCGTGACCACCACGGGGAATGAACCTCCGGCGGCAATCGGCGCCATCGAACTGAATCTGGCCGACGGCGCCCGCGTGATGCTCCCCACCGGCGGGCAGTGGCGGGTTTCGTCCACGGAAACACCCAACTGGAACCAAGACGGTTTCAATGACTCGTCGTGGGAAGCAGCCAGGGTCTTGGGTCCTTACGGCATGGCGCCGTGGGGTGATTTGAGCTTGCGATGGCGGCCCTCTCTCCCCGCGCGCCTGCTGCGTAAGGATTTTACGGCCTCGGCACAAGTCCAGCGCGCCACGCTCTACGTCTCCGGCCTGGGGCTGTTCGAAGCCTATTTGAACGGGGAAAAAGTTGGCCGCGATGTGCTGGTTCCGGCCCTGAGCCAATATGACAATCGCGTGTTTTACATGACGTACGATGTTACGAAGCTCCTGCGGCCAGGCGCGAATGCCCTGGGGGTGATGCTGGGCAACGGGCGCTATTTCGCCATGCGCACCGAAATACCCACTCATATGCGGACGTTTGGTTATCCCAAGCTGCTCTTGCAACTGGAAATGGAAACGGCGGATGGAAAAGTCGAGCGCGTCTACAGCGACGAAACGTGGAAGTTGACCACTGACGGGCCCATCCGCGCCAACAACGAATACGACGGCGAATTTTACGACGCGCGCAAGGAGATGGCGGGGTGGAACCGCCCGGGTTTCGCCGCTGCCGGCTGGCAGCAAGCGCAAGAGGTGGACGCCCCCTCGGGAGTCCTCTCGGCGCAGCCCATTGCGCCCATCCGCGTTACGGAAACCCTGAAGCCCGTAACGGTTCATGAGGTACGGCCCGGCATTTATATCTTTGACCTGGGCCAGAACATGGTGGGTTGGTGCCGCCTGTCCGTCGCCGGACCCCGTGGCACCCAGGTGACGCTCCGCCACGCCGAGAGGCTGCGGCCCAATGGCATGCTTTACACCGACAACCTGCGCTCGGCTGAGGTCACCGACACTTACATCCTCAAGGGAAATGGCACGGAAGTCTATGAGCCGCGTTTCACCTACCACGGGTTTCGTTATGTGGAAGTGAAGGGCTTTCCGGGGAAGCCCACGCTCGCCGCGGTGGAAGGGCGGGAAGTGCATGACGACGTGGATCACGTTTCGGAATTCGCCACGTCGAATCCTTTGCTCAACCAAATCTATAAAGCTGTGTATTGGGGCAGCAAAGACAACTACCGCAGCATTCCCACTGATTGCCCGCAACGCGACGAACGCCAGGGCTGGCTCGGCGACCGGTCGGAGGAAAGCCTGGGCGAAACTTACCTGTTTGATCTCGCCGCCTTCTATGCCAAGTGGGTTCAGGACATCGGCGACGCTCAGGATGCCGAGGGCCGCCTCAGTGATGTCTCCCCCGCGTATTGGCCGTTCTATTCTGATAACGTTACCTGGCCGTCGAGCTTCATCATGGTGGCGGATCACCTTTACGAGCAATATGGAGACGTCAGCGTCATCCAGCAGAACTATCCGGGCATGCGGAAGTGGATCACTCACATGGAAACGTACCTTCAGAATGACCTGATGCCGCGCGATACTTACGGCGATTGGTGCGTTCCGCCGGAATCTCCCGAGCTGATCCATTCCAATGATCCCAGCCGCAAAACGGATGCCACCCTGCTGGGAACAACTTACTTCTACCATCTGCTCCGCCTCATGGCCAATTACGCCACGATTTTAGGCAAGCCGATTGATGCCGAGGAATACTCGCAGCTTGCCGCCAAGCTCCGGGCCGCATTCAATAAGACCTTTTTCCAACCCACCACCAGCCAGTACAGCAATGGCTCGGCCACTTCCAGCGTACTTCCCCTGGCGTTTGGAATGATCCCGGAGGGAGACCGGCAGAAGGTCGCCGATGCCCTGACTCGCAAAATCACCGATCAGTACAACAACCACGTTTCCACCGGGCTGATCGGCGGCCAGTGGCTAATGCAAACGCTGTCGGAAAGCGGTCATGCCGGAGTCGCCTACCAAATCGCCGCGCAGAAAAGTTATCCCGGTTGGGGCTACATGATCGACCACGGAGCCACCACCATTTGGGAGCTTTGGAATGGCGATACCGCCAATCCCGCCATGAATTCGGGGAACCACTTGATGCTGGTGGGCGACCTGGTCACCTGGTTCTATCAGAATTTGGCGGGAATTCGCACCGACCGTGCCCATCCGGCTTTCAAGCACATCATCATGCGCCCAACCCCGGCCGGAGACTTGACATCGGTGAAAGCTTCGTACGATTCCTCTTACGGTAAGATCGTGAGCGAATGGAAAATTGCCGGAGGGCGCTTTATTTGGGACGTAACCACGCCCCCTAATACCACGGCGACGGTTTATGTGCCGGCGAAAGAGCCGGGGGCCGTCATGGAAGGGGGAAAGCAGGCCAGTGAGGCGAACGGCGTCAAATTCCTTCGGCCCGAGGCGGGAACGGCAGTTTACGAAATCGGTTCGGGAATCTACCATTTCGAATCGGCGATGCCTTTTTAGAAGATGCCGGTTACTACGGCTAATTCCCGCCTGCCAGGAAACGCACATCCTGCACGCACTTGCCAATTTGTACGCTTGCCTCACTCTCGCTGCCGATGGGCCGGCCATTGAAATGCAAGTTTTCGATCGTCACTCCTGTCCTTCACCAAAACCACATCAGGCTGAAAAGAATTGACTTTTTCCCGTGTCGGACATCACCCTAGTCGGGATTTCTAACCACGGGCTTGGAAGGGCGGGGCTTTACAGGCTGCGGAAAAACCCTCCAATGCTGTCATCCTGAGCGCAGCGAAGGATCTCGCTCCGAGTATATTCAGGGCAATGCGAGATTCTTCGTCGCCACTGCTCCTCAGAATGACAGCGCTTTCAAGTTTTTCCGCAAACCCTAACCCGAATTTCTCACCACGAGTCTGGAAGGGCGGGGCTTTGGCCCCGCCGTTACAAGGCGCTCTTGAATATTCCCATGTCCCGCGCCCCCCGCAGCTTGCAGCCGCAAGCTGCGGGGGGCGCGGGACGAACAGAGAGCGGGAGGCGCGATTTCGGCGGGGCTG